>JAZFSB010000165.1:0-2098 GCA_036445935.1 Alphaproteobacteria bacterium
ATCACCAGGTCGTAGAAGCAGCGCGGGCGAAGCCGGGGCAGCATGCTCATCTGGGCGCGGCTTTCGACCTGGAACACGCCGAGCGAATCGGCGCGGCACAGCATGTCGTAGACCGCCGGATCATCAGCCGGGACCGAGGCAAGGTCGAAGCGGCTGCCGTGATGGCGTTCGATCAGCGCGAACGCCTTGCGGATGCAGCTCAACATGCCGAGCGCGAGCAAATCGACCTTGAGGATGCCAAGCGCGTCGAGATCGTTCTTGTCCCATTCGATGGTGGTGCGGTCCGCCATCGCCGCGTTGGCGATCGGCGCCAGCTCATCCAGTCGACCCCGTGTGATGACAAAACCGCCGACATGCTGCGACAGATGGCGTGGAAAGCCGGTGATCTCGCGCGCCAGGCTCAGCGCATGGGCGAGACGCGGCTCGGTGGGGTCGAGACCGGCTTCCGCGATATACCCGTCATCGACCGAGCCCGACCGGCGTCCGGCGACGGTCGCGGCCAGCGCGTCTTCGACGTCGCGGCTCAGCCCCATCGCCTTGGCGGCCTCCCGCAGCGCGCTACGGGCGCGGTAATGGATGACCGTGGCGGTCAGGCCCGCGCGTTCGCGCCCGAATTTCCGGTAGACGTACTGGATTACCTCCTCGCGCCGCTCATGCTCGAAATCGACGTCGATATCGGGCGGCTCGCCGCGCGCGGCGCTGATGAAGCGCTCAAACAGCATATCCATGTGGGCCGGATCGACGGCGGTGATGCCGAGGCAATAGCACACCGCCGAGTTGGCCGCCGAGCCGCGACCCTGGCACAGGATGCCGCGGTCGCGCGCGAAGCGCACGATGTCGTGCACGGTGAGGAAATAGTTGGCGTAGCCGAGCTCGGCGATCAGTGCGAGCTCGTGGTCGAGCAAGGCTTGCACCTTGTCGGGCACGCCGTCGGGATAGCGCGTCTTCGCGCCGTCGTGGGTCAGCCGCGCCAGCGTCTCTTGCGGGGTCAGGCCAGGGGATGCCCCGTCGTCGGGATATTCATAGACCAGCTCAGCCAGATCGAAGCGGCAGCGTTCGGCGATCTCGATAGTGCGCGCCAGCGCCCCCGGATGGTGGCGGAACAGGCGTGCCATTTCATCCGGGCTCTTGAGCCGCCGCTCGGCGTTGGCGAACAGGTGATGCCCGGCGGCGGCCACCGTCCTGTGTTCGCGCAGCGCGCACAACGCGTCCTGTACGGCACGGCGCGTGGCCGCGTGGTAATGCACATCGTTGGTCGCGACCAGCGGCGCCCCGGCGGCCTCAGCCAGCCCGGCGAGCGCCGCGAGCCGCCGAGCGTCGCCGCCTGCCATGAGGTTCTGCCCGGCGAGCCAGCAGCGACCGGGCAGCGCGCCGGCCAGTTGCCCCAGATGCGCCGCGAACGCGTCATCGGGTAACGCGCGGTCGGGCGGCAGGGCTATCGTCATCTGTCCTTCCGCGTGATCCAGAAAATCCCCGATTCCGATATGGCACTCGCCCTTGGGCGCGCGCCGCCGGCCCAGCGTGATCAGCCGCGACAGCCGGCCATAGGCGGCGCGGTCCGATGGCAGGCACAGCAGGCCGGGGGCATCGGTGAAATCCAGCCGGGCGCCGACGACCAGCCGAATGTCGGCCGCGCGCGCCGCCAGATGGGCGCGCACTACGCCGGCCAGCGTGTTGCGGTCGGTGATCGCGATCGCCGCCTGGCCAAGCGCGGCCGCCTGTCCGGCCAGCTCCTCCGGATGCGCCGCACCGCGCAGAAAGCTGAAATTACTGGTGACCTGAAGCTCGGCGTAAGCGGTCATGGGGGGTGTCTCCGGCAAATACGGGCGGGTCTGAGACCCGCCCCTACGTTTGATTCCTGGCCATTTATCCGAACAGCCCATGCAGGTACCAGCGGACGCTGGTCAGGCCCGCCTCGGCGGTTTCGCGGTAGAGCCAAAAGCGGCGGCCGTTGGTATCCTCGGCCCGGTAATAGTCGCGTGTGCCAGCCTCGCAGGCCTCGTCAGGGGCGGTGCGCCACCATTCCGGCGCGATGCGTTCTGGCCCCTCGATACGGGCGATGCGGTGCAGCACGCGGCGCCAGCGGAACCGCGCCGGC
>JAZFSB010000166.1:0-3672 GCA_036445935.1 Alphaproteobacteria bacterium
GTCGGCGTCCCGTTCTTGTCGAATGCCAGCAGTCTCATCCCGTGCTCCCGTTGATTGGCCGGGCATGGAATTCGATTAGCGGCACCCTGTCAACGGAGTCTCGATAATTTGATCAGGGTCCAAGCCCCTTTTCCGCCAGCCAGCCGGTCATCAGCGTCAGCAGCTCGGCCTCGCGCCCATTGAAACCGTGGGCTTTTTCGTCGGTTCGTCCGTTTCGCACGTCGTCAAGCAGCACATAGTCGAGCCTGGGGTTGGCCGCTTCCAGCATTTCGCGCGCCGGTGGCGTGGTGGCGGGAAAGGGATCGGCCGGATCGCGCACGGCCAGCAGCGGACGTTCGCCGACATGGCGGATCAGCTCGGCGGGGACGGCCTTGGAGTCCGGCCCGCGCTTGTCGAGGAAGATCGACCAGCGATGCGGCAGCGGCTTGTCGCCCGGTACCATCGGCGCATTGACGAACACGTCCTCGCCGTCGCCCGCAGCTATATGCGCGCGCGCCTCTGCCACCAGCTTGTCGTAGGGTTCCTGGCCGCCGGCCATGCGCACAGAGCCAATGCGCAGATCGCCCAGCGCCGATATCAGCACCAGGGCGGGCACGCGGGCATCGTCGGTCTGCGCGACGTAATAGGGCGCGGTCACGGTGCCATAGCTGTGGCCGACCGGCACCACGCGCTTCGCGCCCCGCGCGCACAGCAGGTCGATGGCAGGGGCATGGTCCATCGAGGCGTCATGCAGCGTGTAATAGCCGAAGAACTGGCTGTGATCGCGCCGGTTGAGCGACAGGGTCATATAGCCCATCGCCGCCAGCCGTGGCCCCAGCCAGGCCAGCAGCGGGTAATAGAATCCCGCGCCGGTGCCGTGGAACAAGGCGATCGCGGTGTCCGAGACCTCGCCCGGCGGCGTCCACAGCGCCCCGTTCAGCGTGATGTCGTCCGATACCGGCAAGGCGACCAGTTCGGTCGTCACCCCGGCGGTGTCATCTGTATCGTCAGTCATGAAACCCATCCCATGCCGCTGACACCCGCATAGAGCAGGCGCAACCCGAGCAACGATAGCACGAGCTGAAAAACCCGGCGGAAGGCGCGCTCGGGCATGCGTCGCAGCAGCTTGGTGCCGAAATAGCTGCCAAAAAATGAGGCGCCGATCATCGCCACCATCAGCGGCAGATAGGCGGAGATGGCAAAGCCAAGCAGCCCGAAAACCAAAATCTTGAGCCCATGCACCAGGGTCATCAGCACGGAATGGGTGGCGACGAATTGTTGCCGGTCCGGGCAGGCGGCGGCGACGAAGGGCGCCAGGAGCGATCCGCTGGCGCCAACAAACATCCCTATCAGCATGCCAATGGCGCCGAGCGCAAAGAACTTGTTCCGCGAATAGGCGGTGGCCGGCGGCGGGGGCGCCCAACAGACATAGAGAATGAATGCGCCAAGAATGATTTGCAGCACGGCGGTCGGCAGCGAGACGACAAGCTGGCCGCCGACCAGGGCGCCGCCGATGGCGCCCGCCGCGAAAGCCGGAATGAGAGGGACAAGCACCATGCGGCGCATGATGATGGAGCGCCCGACATTGGTGCCGAACAGCACCGTGCCGTGCAGCGGAACCACGGTCGCCGGCGGGAAGATCGTCGCCATCACGCCAAGCAGCAGAACCCCGCCGCCGAGCCCGGCTATAACGCCAAGCGTCGCTGTGAAGAAGGTCAGCACCGTAAGCCCGATGAAGGTCCATGGTGTAACGCCCGGCACGATGTCCAGAAATTCGATCAGGATCTCTCCGTGTTGGGTGGGGTTATGAGAACAGGATTCCCGGCAGCCACAGCGCGATCTGCGGGAACGCCAGCAGCAAGGCGATCAGGACCGCGTCCGCGACCAGAAAGGGCGCTATGCCCCGGAACAGGGTCGTGAGCGCGATATCGGGCAGTTGCGCCCGCATAACGAAAATATTGAGCCCAACCGGTGGCGTAATCAGACCTATTTCGACCACCACCACCATCAGGATGCCGTACCAGACCGAATCGTAGCCCATCGAGACCACCACCGGCAGAAACACCGGCACCGTGACCAGGATGATGGCGACCGCGTCCAGCACGCAGCCCAGGATGATGTAAAACACCAAAATCATCATGATCACCGCCCAGGGCGACAGATCAAAAACCTTGATGAGATCGATCAGCCCCGATGGCAGCCGCGTCTGAACAACGAAATAGGCGAAGATCCAGGCGCCGACGATGATGAACATCAGCATCGCCGTGGTCCACAGCGTCTCCATCAGGCAATCGTACAGGCCGCGCAGGTTCAATTGCCGCGTGGCCGTGGCCAGCACGATGGCCGCGAAGGCGGCGATACCGGCTGCCTCGGTCGGGCTGAACCAGCCGGTATAGATGCCGCCCACCGCAAGCCCGAACAGCAGCACGAGCTTCCACATGGCGGCGACGGCGCGCACCCGTTCGCCCCACGGCATTTTGTCCCCCACCGGCGGCGCCCATTCGGGGTGAAGCCGTACGATCACCCAGACCACCACCAGGAACAGGCCGGCCAGGATCAGCCCGGGGATCATGCCGGCGGCGAACAGCATCGGCACCGATTCCTCGGCCGCCAGCGCGTAGATCACCATGATGACCGATGGCGGAATGAGAATTCCCAGCGTGCCGCCGGCCGCCACGGCGCCAGTCGCCAGCCGCTCGTCATAGCCGTAGCGGCGCATTTCGGGCACCGCGATCGAGGTGAAGGTGGCCGCGGTCGCCAGCGACGAGCCGCTGATCGCGGAAAATCCGGCGCAGGCGCCGATGGTCGCCATCGGCAGGGCGCCGCGCTTGCCCGCGAAGATCGCGTTGGCGGCAACGAACAATTCCTGCGACATGTTCGACCGGGTCGCCACCGTGCCCATCAAAATAAACAGTGGCAGGACCGAAAACGAATAATGGGTCAGCGAATAGGGCGTGGTGCCGAACACGATGAACGCCCGGTCCCAACCGTCGATGGCGGCATAGCCGACCAGCCCGACCAGCCCCATGGCGGCCCCCAGCGGCACCCGCAGCAGGGTAAGCGAAACCAGTGCCAGAATACCCAGCGCGCCGATCATCTGTTCGGTCATTTGGCGCGTCCCATCGCCTGTGACAGGTCACGCACGAATATCACCAGCACCGCCAGTATCGCGACCGCGATGCCGGTCATGATCAGCCCCGCCTTCCAGATCAGCGGCAATTGCAGATCCATCGTGATCTCATTGAATTCGATGTAATCGAGCGCCGGCTGGACCATGTGCCAGGCGAGCAGCCCGACAAAGCTCAGCGCAGCCAGCGTGCCAATCGCCCGCATCCAGTCGGCCACGCGGGGCGGCACCACCTGGTCGATCAGCTCGATGGTGATGTGCTGGTCACGCAGGAAGGCTTCGGGAATGGCGAGAAAGGCGACCGCGGCCAGCAGGAACTCGACAATTTCATAGGTGCCGAAGATCGGCGCGTTGATGGTCGAGCGCAGCCCGACATCGACCACGTTGATCGCCACCATGGCCAGCAGGAAGACGGCGGCGACGCGGGTCAGAAACCGCGCCGCCGCCCGAACGAACGACATCATCTTCCGGTTCCGGTACTACCGGTCGGCGTAGATCGCCGCCAGGGCCTTCATCTCGGCATAGACCTTGCGCGCCGGCAGCCCCTTCTTCTCCATCGCCGCGAT
>JAZFSB010000167.1:0-2693 GCA_036445935.1 Alphaproteobacteria bacterium
ACCTGGGCGGTGAGGCGCTGGAAGAACTGGCCGACGACGATTTTCGACGCGCCTTCGATCATGCGCCCGCCGACGGCGGCGACCTTGCCGCCGACCTCGACCGTGTAATCGTAGGTGACGCGCGTGCCGCCATCGCTGGCTTCAAGGCGCACGCGCCCGCTGCCGCGCGATGCCCCGAGCGGTCCTTCCAGCCCGCCCGACAGGCGGACTGATTTGGGCGCATCAAGTTCCGACATGGCGACGTTGGCGACAAAACGCCCGCGCACCGGCCCGACGCCCAGCGACACCTCGGCCCGGTAAGAGTTCTCCGCCACCAGGTCGAGCGCGTGACAGCCGGGAATGACGGCGGCGAGCTTTGCGGGGTCGAGTAGCGTATCCCACACGATTTGCGGGGCTGCCGGCACGAAGGTCTCGCCGCTGCCCGAAATGCCGTGACGGTCGCCCGCGATATCGGGCGCGGCGGCCGGGGCCTGGTGCCCGGCGGGCGGCGGGCGTTCCGCGCCATGCAGGGCTTCGCTGAGCCGGTCGGGCGTCAGCGGCAGGCGGATATTGTCGAGCTCGAGCGCATCGCACACCGCGTTGGCGAGACAGACCGGGGTCGACATGCAGTTGCCCTCGGCAGCCCCCTTGGCGCCGAGCGGGGTGAAGGGCGAGGGGCTTTCCATGTGCAGCAGCACCGGCGTCGGCACCTCGACCGTGGTCGGCACCAGATAGTCGGCGAAGGTGCCGGACTGGAAGCTGCCGTCGTCGTCGTAGCGGAATTCCTCATATATCGCGGCCCCTATGCCTTGCCCGAATGAGCCGTAGATCTGGCCCTCGACGATCATCGGGTTCATCAGCCGGCCCGCGTCATGCATGGTGACGTAGCGGTCGATGCGTAGCTCCGCCGTGTCGGGGTCGATCTCAATGCCGCAGAAATCGAACACGAAGCCGTAGGTCAGCGACGTGTTGATGCGGTCGTGCTCGTCCGGGGCGACGAGTTCGGGCGGCGACCACACGCCGGTTTCGCGCAAGCCCCCGTCCATCCCTTCAGGCAGTGCGCCGGGCGACCAGTGGGTGCCGCCGGCGATACGTTTGAACGACAGCGCGTTTTCCGGGTTGTCGGCATCGAAGATGCGCCCGCCGCCGAACTCGACCTGTTCAGGCATCACGTTCAAATGCTGTGCGGCGATGCGCGCCAGCTTGTCGCGCACCTTGCGCGCCGCCATCTGGCCGGCGACCGCGGTGCCGGGCGAAAAGCGGCAGGAATAGGTCCCGGCGGCGATTGACCAGGCATCCTTGTGGGTGTCGTGTTCGGTGTTCACCCTGATGTCGTCCGGCCGCAGCCCTAATTCGTCGGCGACGATCTGGGCCAGCACGGTGCCGTGCCCCTGGCCTTGGGGCGTGGTGTCGCTGGTGACGCTGACGGTGCCCAGCGGATCGACATTGACGGTGGCCATCGAAACGGCGCCGTCCTGCGACCCCCGCTTGGCGCGTTCCTCGGCCGGTACGATGGTGCTGAGATAGCCCATGTTGGACATGCCGGGCTCGACCACGGCGGCATAGCCGATGCCGTAGATACGCCCGGCCGCGCGCATCTCGTCGCGGCGCTTGAGAAGTCCGGCGAGATCGCCCTGGTCGACCGCGATTTGGACAGCCATTTGGTAATCGCCTGAATCGTACAGCGCCCCGGCCGGCGCGCTGTACGGAAACGCGTCCGCGGGCAGCAGGTTGGTCTGGATCACCGCCAGCGGGTCGAGTCCCAGTTCGATGGCGATCCGGTGCATCAGCCGTTCGATGGCGTAATACATCTGCGGCCCGCCGAAACCGCGCACCAGCCCACAGGGCGTTTTGTTGGTCATCACCAGCCGGTTGGTGACGGCCAGGTTGCGCACCTTGTAGGCGCCGCTGAGCGCGCCGTGCATGCGATAGAGCGGCCCCGGCATGGGCGAACGCAGATAGGCGCCGTAATCATCCAGTTGGTCCATCCGCAGCGCCGTCACGGTGCCGTCGGATTTGACCGCGGCTTCGATGCTGACCACCCGGTTGGGTGCACTGGTTGCCGCTGTCAGATGCTCAAGCCGATCCTCGACCCATTTCACCGGCCGGCCGAGCTTTCGCGCGCACAGAGCCATCAGCACGATATAAGGCAGCACCGCCTGCTTGACCCCGAAGCTGCCGCCCGAATTGGCCGGGGTGCGCAGCCGGACCTGGGTTTCCGGCACGCGGAGCGCGCGCGCCATCACCGGGTGGCCGGTATAGGGGCCCTGGAAGTTGGACAGCACGTCGAACACGCCGTCATCGGGCTGGTAATCGACCAGCACCACGAAGCCTTCTATCGGGGTCAGCGAATTGCGCGGGTAGTCGATCTTGAGGCTAACCGTGCGGTCGGCTTCGGCGAAGGCGGCGTCGGGATCGCCATAGGTGAAATCGCGCGACGACATCAGGTTTGTGCCGGCGTCTTCGTGCACCAGGTTTTCGTTGTCGGCGGCCGCGCGTTCGGGGTCGAGCACGGGCGGCAATACATCGTAGGCGACATCGATATGATCTACCGCGTCCTCGGCCAGGTAGCGGTCCGACGCCAGCACGACGGCGACCGCCTCGCCGACGAAGCGCACGCGCCCCTCGGCCAGCGCCCATTCGTCGAGCGGCTGTTTGACGATGACCATGAACGGATCGGACATGGCGCGGATGTCCGCACCGGTCAGTACGGC
>JAZFSB010000168.1:0-8635 GCA_036445935.1 Alphaproteobacteria bacterium
CTTGCAGGATTTGTTAGCGCCGCTGCGCGCGCTGCTGGGCGATTTGATGCCGCACCGCGCGTCCGCCGACGCGGCGGCGACGCTGTGCGACAACGGTATCGACCTGACGCTCGGGCTGGCGGCGGAACCGGATCTGGCGGCGCGCGAGCGTCTGGTTGAATTCGCCACGGCGCATGATCTCGCCCGTCTGAGCTGGCGCGCACCCCGCGCCGGCCCCGAGGCGGCCCCCGCCGAGCCGGTAGTCGCCCGCCGCGCCCCGGTGTTCGATTTCGATGGGGTTGGCGTGCATCCGCCGCCCGACGGGTTCGTTCAGCCGACCCGGGCGGGCGAGGACGCCTTGCGCTGGCATGTGGAGGCCGCACTGGCGGGGGCGGCGCGTATCGCCGATCTCTATGCCGGGTGCGGCGCGTTTGGCCTGGTGCTGGCGGCGCGTGGCGCGGCTGTTGCTGCGTTCGATGTGGCGGCCGATCCCATCGCCGCCTTGCTGGCGGCGGCCCGGGCGGCTGGGTTCGGCGAACGGGTCACGGCGGAAGCGCGCGATATCGTCCGCCGGCCGCTATCGGTTGAAGAACTCGCCCGCTTCGACGGGGTGGTGCTGGATCCGCCACGCGCCGGCGCCGATGCCCAGGCGCGCGCCCTGGCGGGCTCGGTCGTGCCAGTCGTCGCCTATGTCTCGTGCAATCCGACAAGCTTCGCCCGCGACACGCGCACGCTGGTCGATGGCGGCTATCGGCTGGTCCGCGTGACGCCGGTCGACCAGTTCCTCTGGACGGCGCATCTGGAGCTTATCGGAGTGTTCCGGCGCTAAGGCGTATTCTCCAGCGGCACCGGCCCGCTCCCCCACCCGGCCACCCAACGCGAGTATCCTAGTGGGTGGCCGGGTGGGGGAGCGGGCCGGTGCCGGTTCCGCGCGAAGCGGAAAGACCTTACCCGCACTGGCCGCGGTGGCGCAGCAGGTGGTCGGCGAGTACACAGGCCATCATGGCCTCGCCCACCGGTACGGCGCGGATGCCGACGCAGGGGTCGTGTCGGCCCTTGGTGGCGATGGTAGCGTTGCGGCCCTTGGTGGTGACGGTACGGCGCGGCGTCAGAATCGAGCTGGTCGGCTTGACTGCGAAGCGCGCGACGATGTCCTGGCCGGTCGAAATGCCGCCCAGCACGCCGCCCGCATTATTCGACAGGAATTCGACCTTGCCGTCTTTCATGCGCATCTCGTCGGCGTTCTCTTCGCCGGTCAGCCTGGCGGCCGCCATGCCGGCGCCGATCTCAACCCCCTTGACCGCGTTGATGCCCATCATCGCGCCGGCCAGATCGACGTCGAGCTTGCCATAGACCGGTGCGCCGAGCCCGGCGGGCACGCCTGACGCGGTGATCTCTATCACCGCCCCGACCGACGAGCCGGCGTTGCGGACCTCATCTAGATAGGCTTCCCAGCGCAGCGCCGCCTTGGCGTCCGGGCACCAGAACGGGTTCTTCGCGGTCTGAGCCCAGCTCCACGCGCCGGGATCGATGGCCTCATCGCCCATCTGGATCATGGCGCCGCGAATTCGCACGCGGGAGCCCAGGATCTTGCGGGCGATGGCGCCCGCGGCGACCCGCATGGCGGTTTCCCGCGCGCTTGGCCGCCCACCGCCGCGATAGTCGCGGTGGCCATATTTTTTCCAGTAGGTGTAGTCGGCATGGCCGGGGCGGAACTTGTCCTTGATCCCGGCATAGTCCTTTGATCGTGCGTCCTGGTTCTCTATCAGCAGGCTGATCGGGGTGCCCGTCGTCTTGCCCTCGAAGACGCCCGACAGGATTTGCACCTGGTCCGGTTCGCGCCGCTGGGTGACGAAGCGCGACGTGCCGGGCCGGCGCTTGTCGAGCCATTTCTGAATGTCAGGCTCGGCCAGCCTGATGCCGGGCGGTGTGCCGTCGACCACGCAGCCGATGGCCGGGCCGTGGCTTTCGCCCCAGGTGGTGACCCGGAACAGGGTGCCGAAGCTGTTATCCGACATGATCCGATACCCGCGCCGGCCGCCGCGCGCTCAGCGCCCGATGAGGACGGAGATATCGGGCGCGTCCACCGCCTTCATGCCGATCACGTTGTAGCCGCAATCGACATGGTGCACTTCGCCCGAGACGCCGGCTGACAGGTCGGACAGGAGATACAGCCCGGCGCCGCCGACATCGTCGATGGTCACGTTGCGCTTGAGCGGCGCGTTCACTTCGTTCCATTTCAGGATATAGCGGAAATCGCCGATGCCGCTGGATGCCAGCGTGCGGATCGGTCCGGCCGAGATCGCGTTCACCCTGATGTTCTCGCTGCCAAGATCGACCGCCAGGTAGCGCACGCTGCATTCCAGCGCCGCCTTGGCCACGCCCATGACATTGTAATGCGGCACCACGCGCTCGGAGCCGGCGTAGGTGAGCGTCAGGATCGAGCCACCATTTGTCATTAGCGGCGCCGCGGCGCGGCAGACCGACGTGAAGGAATAGCAGGAGATCGCCATGGTATTCGCGAAGTTCTTCGCCGAGGTGTCGAGATAGCGCCCGGTGAGTTCGTTCTTGTCGGAAAAGGCGATGCCGTGAACCAGAAAATCGAGCTTGCCCCAGCGGTCGCCAAGCTGGTCGAACACGCGCGCGATGCTGGCATCGTCCGACACGTCGCATTCGACGAGAACGTCGGAGCCGAGCTTCTCGGCGAGCGGCCGGACGCGCTTTTCCAGCACTTCGTTCTGGTAGGTGAAAGCAACCTCGGCGCCCTGGTCGCTAACCGCCTTGGTGATACCCCAAGCCAGCGACCGGTCATTGGCGACGCCCATGACCAGCCCCTTCTTGCCCGCCATCAATGGAGCCTGTTCGGCCATGTTTCGGCGATCCTTCCCTGGATGAAATTTGCCGCCGGACTTTACACGAAAGGCCGGGAGCGGCAAACCAAACAGCGCACCGCGACGACCGGCCCGACGATCAGTGGATGAGAATTTAACCGTTGACGATCCGCCACGAACCGTCGGGCTGACGGCAGGCGGTGCCATGGGCGGATTCGCTCCTGCCGCCGACGGTGATCTGCTGCTGGTATTCCCGGCAATATTGTCCCGACGATGACTGGTAGGCGGGTTGCGGGGTCACCGTCCCGGAATGACCCGAATCGGGGTTGCTCCAGCTTGAGGTCACGCCGCTTTGGTTGGTCTCGAGCGCGCCCTGCGTGGTGCGCGCGGCATAGAGGCGGTCCGCCCGGTCCAGCGATTTCCCAATCTCGCTGCCGATCAGCACGCCCAGCAGGGTGCCGGCGGCGGTCGCTGCCAGCCTGCCACTGCCACCGCCGATCTTGGAACCCAGCAATCCGCCGGCGATGCCGCCCAGCACCACTCCGGCGCTCTGCTTTTGTCCATAATTGTTGCCTTCGCAGGCCATCAACCCTATGGCAAGTGCCCCCGCGGCAACCAGAGCGATCAATCTGTTTTTCATTTGCTGTCCCCATCGGTTTGATCGGACCACCAAAGCCCGATGTTTTGGTGGTCATGATAAAATTGGGTATGATGGCGGTTGGTGCAAGGTTTTTCCCAGTGCTTGACCCGGCGCCGGTCAGGCGTTCATTTTGGGGCCATGGATAGTGGGGTACAGGCCGATCCGGTCGCGCGCTTCCGCGCCTGGTATGACGATGCGGTGGCGAAGGAACCGGACCTTCCGGACGCGGTGGCGTTGGCGACCGTCGATGCCGACGGTGCGCCGTCCGTGCGCATGGTGCTGCTCAAGGGCGTCGAGGCGGGCAGTTTTGTTTTTTACACCAACCTGGAAAGTCGCAAGGCCACCGAACTGGACGCTAATCCGAGGGCCGCGCTTGCGTTCCACTGGAAGTCGCTGAAGCGCCAGGTGCGCGTCACCGGGACCACCTCGCGGGTCGATGACGCCGATGCCGACGCTTATTTCGCGACCCGCGCGCGCGGCGCCCAGATTGGCGCCTGGGCGTCCGAGCAGTCACGCGAGATGGAGGGTATGTTCGCGCTGGAACGCCGGGTCGCGCGCTACACTGCCAAGTTCGGCGTCGGCAAGGTGCCGCGTCCGCCCTTCTGGTCGGGCTATCTCCTCGCGCCCGACGAAATCGAGTTCTGGGAGGAGCGTCCCTTCCGCCTGCATGAACGGGTGCTGTACCGTCGCACCGGCTTGGGCTGGAAGGCGACGCGGCTATTCCCCTGACGATGAGTGTCGGGCCCGACAATGCCCAGGCCGAAACCGTCAGGCTGCTGGCCGACCCGACGACTCACGGCGTTGCGGGGCCTGTCGCGCGGATCGACACCCATATCTCTCATCTGTTTCTTGCCGGCGATCGTGTCTTCAAGCTGAAACGCGCGGTGCGGTTTTCCTATCTCGACTTCTCGACGGTCGCGGCGCGCCACCGGTTCTGCGAGGCCGAGATCACGGTCAACCGCCGCACCGCGCCCACGATCTATCTTGGCGTTGCGCCGATCCGGCCCGGTCCCGACGGGCCCAGGCTCGGCGCTATCGGCGAAGCGGCGGACGACGCCATCGACTGGGTGGTGGTGATGCGCCGCTTCGATCAGGATAAACTGTTCGATCGGATGGCGGCGCGCGGCGAACTGTCCGTCGAGCTGGCCGAACAGCTGGCCGATGCGATCGCCACATTTCACGCATCCGCCGAGTCGGTTACCGATGGCGCCGGCGTGGCCGAGCTCGCCGGTTCCCTGGCGGATATCGTCGGCGAACTTCGCCGCTTCGCGCCCGCGATCCTCGATGCCGGCGAGGCCGAGCGATTTGCGCAAATGACCCAGGGACAGCTGGCGCGTCATGCCGCGCTGCTCGACCGCCGGGCCAGGGCGGGGCTGGTGCGGCGCTGTCATGGCGATCTGCATCTGCGCAATATCTGCCTGATCGATGGCAAGCCGACGCCGTTCGACGGCATTGAGTTCAGCGAGGCGCTCAGCACCATCGACGTGCTCTATGACCTGGCCTTTCTGTTGATGGACCTGGAACACGGGGATTTGCGTGGCATCGCGAACGCAGTGCTGAACCGCTATCTGTGGCGCGAGGGCGGCTATGACGGGCTGGCCGCTCTGCCGCTGTTCCTCACCATGCGCGCGGGCATCCGCGCCCATGTCACCGCGACCCAGGCCGATGGCGCCGACGGTGCCGCGGGGCGCCAGGCGCTTGCCGACGATGCGACGTCCTATCTGCGGCTTGCGCTGTCGTTTGGCGCGGAACACCGGCCCCGGTTGATCGCCATCGGCGGACTGTCCGGCACGGGCAAATCCGCACTGGCCCGCGCCTTAGCTCCCCGGTTCGGGCGGGCGCCGGGGGCGGTGGTGCTGCGCAGCGACGTAATTCGCAAGCGGTTGTTCGGCATCGACCCATTTGAACGACTGCCATCCGAAGCCTATGACGCGGCGACCACGGCACGGGTTTACGCCACCCTGCGCGCGCAGGCGAAACAGTGTCTGGAAGCCGGGTCCTCCGTGATCGCCGATGCCGTCCACGGGCGGCCGGATGAGCGCGCCGCAATCGAAGGCATCGCGCGAGAGACCGCTGGCGATTTTGCCGGCCTGTGGTTGGACGTTCCGCTGGCCCTCCGTCAGGCACGTATCGGCGCGCGGCGAACCGATGCCTCCGACGCCACCGTCGCGGTCGCCCGGGACCAGCAGGATTATGAGATTGGCGAGGTAACCTGGCCTCGCATCGATGCCTCAACGGACTTCGACGAATCGCTGCGCGTCGCGCTAACCTCTTGCAACTTGAACGAAAAACAGTGACCCTGTTGGTAGTGGACCACGGGCTGGCGAGTAAGCGGCGACAAAGTGTCGGTGGCCGGTTCCAAAGGGAGGAAACAATGGGCCTCAAGACTATCCTGGCATGTGTCAGCGGCGGAGACGCCAGTGACAGGGTGCTGGAAACGGCGCGCCGCATCGCCATCGCCTACGGTTCTCATATCGAGGCGCTGCATGTGCGCGCCGACCCGCGCGGGTTGGTGCCTTATACCGGCGAGGGTATGGATGGCTCGATGATCGAGGAGATCATGGAGGTGACGGAGAAGGAAGGCGGCGAGCGGGCGACCCATGCGCGCGAGACGTTCGATGCCTTTTGTCAACGCACCGGCCTGACGATTTCCGACCGACCGCTGCCCGGCGATGAGGCGACCATCAGCTGGCGCGAGGAATCCGGTCGCGAGGACGAAATTGTTGCCATCCGCGGCCGGCTGTTCGATCTGATCGCGGTTGGCCGTCCGATCCGCGATGCGGCCCTGCCGTCGCCGATCACGCTCGAGGCGGCCCTGATGGATACCGGCCGGCCGGTCATTGTCGCGCCGCCCGTCCTGCCGGCCGAGACCGGCAGCCATGTCGCGATCGCCTGGGAAACCAGCCCCGAGGCGGCGCGCGCGCTGGGTAGCGCGATGCCGCTGGTTGAAAATGCGAAAAAGGTCACATTGCTGGCCGCCGAACCGATCGAGCCGCCTGAAATTCCGGCCGAGGAAGCCGCCGAGCGGCTGGCCTGGTACGGGATCACCGCGGAAATCGTGCGTTTCGATGTGCATACCGAAGAAATCGGCGCGGGCTATCTCAACCATGCAAACAAGGTCGGCGCGGATCTTCTGATCAAGGGCGCCTATGCGCGCCATCGGCTGCGCCAGATGATCCTTGGCGGGCGTACGCGCCATATTATCACCCATGCAGAGATTCCGGTGGTTCTGTGTAACTGAGCCGGCATCTCGCCGATCGAAAGGAACCCACGCGTGACGTTGAAACTGATCCGGCTGGAGTTGGCCCGGACCGAAGACCACCCCGATGGTAGCCACAAGCATGGCTACGAATTCACTGCCCCGCTGGCCGCCGACGGTCATCTCGACGATGCGGGCTGGGCGGAATACCAGCAGGTCTGCACCGTGCTGCGTTTCTGGGGCGATGACGAGGCTGATGAGCACGGCCAGCTCATCCGCACCCGTGGCGGGCGCTGGGCGTTTTCCTATGAGCCGGGCGACGATGATGACGAACCGATCTTCCGCTTCGGGGATCACGTCTTCAAGGAAAGCGAATATGTCAGCATCACCGAGCATGACGGGATTGCGCGCCCGTTTCGCGTTGTGTGGGTAAAGGACCCGCCCGAGCTGCACTGCTGAGCGGCGCATGGCCGATACCCGACATACCGTGGTTTTGACCGGCGCCAGCCGGGGGATTGGCCACGCGACGGTGCAGCGATTCAGCGATGCGGGCTGGCGCGTGATCACCTGCTCGCGCGACGACGTGCCCGATGAATGTCGACGCGATCCCAACTGGACCCATCACATCGCGACCGACCTGTCCGATGCCGACAGCATCCAGGACTTCATAAAGGCGGCCAACGAGGTGCTTGGCGATGACGGGCTGTCGGCGCTGGTCAACAACGCCGCCCAATCGCCCAAGACCCCGTTCAAGGAACGGCTGGGCTGTCTTAATGGCGACATCGCCGGCTGGCGCGATGTGTTCGAGCTTAACCTGTTCGCGCCGCTGGCGTTGGCCCGGGGCTTTGCCGGCGCGCTGCATCGCGGGCACGGGGCCGTGGTCAACATCACCTCGATTGCCGGCCACGCCATCCATCCGTTCGCGGGCTCGGCCTATTCGACGTCCAAGGCGGCGCTGTCGGCGTTGACCCGAGAAATGGCGGTGGAGTTCGCCGAACTTGACGTGCGCGTCAACGCCGTGGCGCCGGGTGAAATCCGCACCGAGATGATCGGTCCGGAATATGAACAGCTGATCCCGCGTATTCCCCTCAACCGCATGGGCACGGCCGAAGAAGTCGCCTCGGTCGTATTCCAGCTTTGCAGCGATGAGTTCGGCTACGTGACCGGCAGCGAGGTCTTCGTCACCGGTGGCCAGCACTTGTTTTAGTGGGAACCGGCGTCGGTTCCACTTGAAATGAATTAGCCGTCCTGGTTCAGCCGCACGGCGAAATCGCGCAGCCATTCCAGGCGGGTTTCGGCAAGTCCGATATCATGGTCGAGCCATTCCGGCAGGTACCCGGCGACGGATTCATGCTGGCCGCGCAGATCGATCAGCCGCGCGATCTCTCCCTCGCAGGCATCGATCATCATCTCGACCTGCAGCTGCTGATCGCCTTCCGACAGCAGGTGCAGGAAACGAAACTTCAGCGCCAGGACCAGCTTGTTGATGTCGGTGAACGGCGTGCGAATGGCCGAACGCAGTAGCGCCAGCAGCTCTTCCCGTCCGGCATCGGTCAAGCACAGGCTGCTATCTGCGTTGCCGTCCTCGGTGTCATCGACCAGCTCGATCAGCCCTTCATGGCGCAGCACTTCGACCGACGCGCCCATCAGCTCCAGCGACGGGCCGGCGACGCGGCTGGCAAAATTGCGGATGTCGAGGGCCAACGCGCCATAGGACATCGGCGTTGTCGCCAGCGCACCAAGGGCCGCCAGACGGATGGCTTCACGCGGCAGAAGGGTGTTGTCCTGGTACATGGCTGTTTCTAGTGGTCTGATTCATACATATGGTGCCCATAGGATCGTGTTTTCCGTTTCCTCGGCAGGAAGGTGCGTGCCGGCGATGCTGTCGCATCGCCAAGCGTGCCTGACGCCCCGAGGAAGCGAAAAACACGACCCTTTGGGCAGTCTTGCGAGCTCACCGGCGGCGTTGCGCGGCGCTTGTGATGC
>JAZFSB010000169.1:0-5143 GCA_036445935.1 Alphaproteobacteria bacterium
GATGCGTTCGCGCTGGCGCTTGACGCCGGGGCCGAGCCGATCGACATGGAATTCGTCCAGTTTTTTCCGATCGGGCATTTGGCGCCCCGGCTGGTCGGTATGGACCCGATCATGTGGGATCCGTTCCGCTACAAGCTGGGTGGCAAGCTGCTGAATGGCAACTTCGAGGAGTTCATCCACAATTACGGCGCCACCGATTCGGGCACCTACACCGCCCGGCGCGACGTCGCATCCTACGCCATCCTGAAAGAGGTCGAAGCCGGGCGCGGCTCGCCGCATGGCGGGGCGTGGCTCAGCTTCGAACATATCCCGGAAGCCGAGCTTAAGGCCGCATTCGGGCCGGTGATCGGGAAGCTGGCGAAAAACGGCATCGACCTGACCAAGCGCGGGATCGAGGTTTCGCCGATCGCCCATTACCACATGGGCGGCATTCGCGTGGATGCAGAAATGCATACCCGCGTGCCCGGCCTGTTCGCAGCCGGCGAGGCGGTTGGCTGGGCCAACGGCGCCAACCGGCTGTCCGGCAACGCGATCCCCGAGGCCTTCGTATTCGGCGAGCGCGCCGGGCGCTTCGCCGCCGCCGAAGCGCGGAAGCAGGGACGCGGTGACGCCGGCGGGGCGGAGGCGACGCGCGCCCTCGACGCGGCGCGCGCGCAACTCGGACCGGCGAGCACGCGAAATGGCGGCGCAATGGCGCTGATGGGTGAATTGCAGGAATTGATGTGGCGCCAGGTCGGGCTGATGCGCAGCGAAGACGGGCTGACCGGCGCGCTGGCGCGCATACGGGAAATGCAGCGGAAGGATCTGATGGAGCTGGAAATCCCGAACGATACGCCGTTCAACCAGGCGCTGCTCGACTGGTTCGATCTCAAAGCCGGGCTGGTAGCGGCGGAAGCGGTGACGCTGTCGGCGCTCAACCGCACCGAAAGCCGGGGCGCGCACCAGCGCGAGGACATGCCGGAGGCGTCGCCCGAGATGGAACGGAACCAGACGGTCGCGCTGCAGGGTGGGCGGCTGGTCACGGGCTGGGCGAAGGTGCCGCGCAGAGCCTATACAGTGCAGGAAAAGAAGGCGGCGGTGTTGTGAGCAAGGATCTGACGGCGAATTTGCGGGTGGCGCGCGGCGTGGCGGGCGAGACCGAGCGCTATGACAGTTTCGACGTGCCGTTCGAGGACGGCGCCTCGGTGCTGGACGCGCTGGTGTGGATTCGCGGCCATGTCGATTGCTCGCTGGCCTTCCGCTATTCCTGCATCAACGCCAATGCCTGCAAGGAATGCATGGTTCGGGTCGACGGCAAGGTGGGTTACGCCTGCACCGAACGGCTACACGGCGGCGTCATGACCATCGAGCCGCTCGCCAACAAGACGCTGATTCGCGATCTCGTCACCGACATCGTGCCGCCCAAGGAACGTCTGGCCACGCATGGCGACGGGGATTGATCAGTAAACGGCGTCCTGGCAAACATGTCCGCCGCGTCCGAATTTTGCCGGATTATGTCTGTTGTTGGGAGAGCGGGCCGGTCCACGGATCTAGCAGGAAGCCACGCCCCCAAATTCCTTTGATTCCAAATGGCATCCGCGTCGTTTTTTTACGAATATTGGAAACATGAACGTTCACCGTTCTGCGGTGCGCTGGCTCGAGTGGCCAAACGGAGGCAATAATCAAGTCCGGGCTGGCAGCTTTTGGGTAGCACCCCACGATGACGCTCAAAATCTCTGCCTCTATAGGGGAAAGCGCGGCGGACCCCGCCCGGCAGATGACGCGATTCCGGTCGAGATCGACGACAATGCCGTGGGTAGGCGACAATGTCTGTCCGCAAGTCGGACACTGGCAGGAGCGAAGACCCGTCATCACCGCGTCCCCACGATGGTCTTGATTGCATTGGATGCTGGTATGGCGAGATAGCGAATGATGGGGAGCGTCAAAATTGTAGGGGTTCCGTAAACGAGGCTGCGATGAGAGTGAGGATTAAGAAAGACGCGGGGCGCTTTTCCTGACACAGACGGCGAGTTGCCGCGCGCAGGAAGCCCAAGAGGACAATCACGAAGAAATTCTGTGAGAAGTTAGAGGTGGGAGTGCTTTTCCCGCTAAATCATTGAAATATTTGGCGCCCCAATGTAGGGGGATCGCTCAAGCACTAAAATCCGCAGAAATCCTGTCGTTTTGCGGAGCCCTCGGGGCGGCTTGTACCACACGCTAATACGACGGCACAAGTCGATGACAACTCCGCGTTGCAGGGACTTTTCGATGGCTGGATCAGGCTCTAAGTCTTATTCTCCGAAGCCTTCCTGAGAAACGCTATCGATTGTTCACGACCCAAAATCTCCACTTCTTCGAGCGGGGTCGCGTACTCGTCGATCTGTGTGCGGGCGTTCAGATCCGCGCCATGGGCAAGCAGCGTCTTCAACGCTTCCAGATCCCCGCGTTTATAGGCGTCATGGATGGCGAGCGATTCATGCATCGGCGACACGATCCATTGAATAATTGTTATTCACATATGATCATGACCAAATTTCCTGCCACAATCGATTCTATGGGCACCATATGTCTGAATCAGACCACTAGCCCCGCCATAATGGTGCTGATAACCCTTGCAGCAGGTTTGACGCTGTCGGCGTGGTGGCTATCGGTTCGAAATAGCCGGCGGACCCGTGCGTTGATTGCTTACCTCGAACAAAACCATGAAACATTCTGGCGTTCGCTTCCGTCGCATTCGCGCAACTTCAATCGGGTGGGCGCCATAGAGGCTTATCGTCGCTCTAACCAAATAATTGACCCCGACTTTCAGGAGCTCTACCAGGCGAGGAAAAGTGGGGCTCGGGCCCAAATATCCGCCATCATCATGGCGCTGGCGCTGATTGGCGTTGTGCCGATAGGCACCGCTCTATGGGGGTGGTGTTGGTAACCCGGTCTGATTGCAGACCGAGACAGTATCCGCCCGAGCGCTAAATTGCGGACACCGGCCATTACCCTGTAAGCTGTGCGGATACCAATAAAAGCCGCGAACAGGGAGATAGCTACATGGCGCCGGATACAATCAGCGGGATCGCGCCGTACGATCCGAAGACCGTCAATCTTTTGAGCTTTCACGACCACGTGGCGGCATTCCAAAGTGGCAAGGACACGCCGCGCGCCTATCTGGAACGGTGTCTTGAGACCATCACGGCGCGCGACGACGCGGTGAAGGCCTGGGCCTATCTCAACACCGACGGTGCGCGCGCCATGGCTGACGCTTCGACCGAGCGCTACAAGGCCGGTCAGCCGCTGGGGCCGGTCGACGGCATGCCGATCGGCATCAAGGACCTGATTGAGACCGCCGACATGCCGACCGAGCTTGGCTGCGAGCTGTTCACCGGCAACCGGCCGATCCGCGACGCCGCCAGCGTCTACTACCTGCGCCATGGCGGTGCGGTGCTGGTCGGCAAGACGGTGACGGTCTGTCTCGGCGGCGGCGACCCGTCGAAATCGCGTAACCCGTTTGATTTGCGGCGCACGCCGGGTGGCTCGTCCAGCGGCTCTGCCGCGGCGATCGGCGCCGCCATGCTGCCGGGCGCGCTGGGCACGCATGCGCGCGGCTCTACCATCCGCCCGGCGAGCTTCTGCGGGGCCTACGGTCTGAAGGCGACGTTTGGCGCGCTCAATCGCCAGGGCGGGTTTTCGGCCGCGCATTCGATGGACCATCTCGGCATCCTTGCCGGCTCGATCGAGGATATGTGGATCATGGCCCGCTATATCTCCGAACATGCCGGCGGCGATCCGGGCTATCCCGGGCTCTATGGCGGCGCCGCGCCGCCGGTGGCGCGCAAGCCGGAAAAGCTGATCCGGCTCGACATGGCGGGCTGGGCGGAAACCGATGCCGCCAGCCAGGCCGCGCTCGAGGCCTGTCTGCAGAAGCTGAGCGACGCCGGGGTGACGATTTACAGCCGCGACGACGACCCGCTGATCGCCGCTTACGAAGCGGCCCTGGCCGAGATGCCGGAACTGTGGCGCAGCCTCTACCGGTTCGAAATGCGCTGGCCGCTTTATCAGTATCTCGATTACGACGCCGACAAGATCCCGCCGCGTCTCAAGGCGGGACTGCAGGAAGGCGCCGGACTGACCCAGGCGGAATATCGGGAAGCTTTGTGCCGCCGCGAGCATGTGCGCACCATGCATAATGAACTCGCGCACCGCTGCGACGCGTTCATTTCGCTGTCTTCGCCCGGACCCGGGCCCATCGGCATGGATCAGGGTAGCGCCATCTATAACGAAGGCTCATCGGTCATGGGCGTTCCGTCTATTTCGCTACCCTTGCTGGCGGTCGAGGACGCGCCGCTGGGCGTTCAGATTCAGGGCGCGACCCACGCCGACGAGGCGCTGACCGCCAGCGGGCGCTGGATCAGCCAGCATGTGCTGGGCGCGCAATAAATGGCGGACACCCTGACGCTGAACATCGAACCGCTGTCGGACGTGCTGGGGGCGGAGGTGACCGGCGTCGATCTTGCGCGCGAGCCGGACGAGGCGACCAAGACGGCGCTACGCGATGGCTGGCGCCGGCATCATATGCTGCTGTTCCCGGAACAGACGATGAGCGACACCGACCATGTCCGGTTCTGCGAAATTTTCGGGCCGGTGCAGCAGGAGCGGACATCGCCACAGCTCAGCACGGCTGAACAGCCATCGATCCATTACGTCGCCAACACCCAGCCGGACGCGATCCTGCCGGACGGCGACATATTGCTGCATTCCGACCAGTGCCATTACGACCTGCCGGCGATGGCGACCACGCTACACGCCTTCGAGGTGCCCTCGGATGGCGGCGAGACCTTCTTCACCAACGCGCACCTGGCCTATGACGCGCTGACGGACGGGCTTAAACGACGCTGCGACGGGCTCAGGGCCGAGAACGCCTACAAGTACGAATCGCCCAACCGCCAGCACAAGGTAACGGATTCCTGGGAACCCGAAGCTCAGCGCGCCGCACACCCGGTGATCCGCACCCACCCGGAAACCGGACGGAAGGCGATTTTCGTCAACCGGCTGATGACCGATTTCATCGTCGGCATGGGCACGGACGAAAGCCGGGCGCTGCTGGAAGAACTCTACACCTATGTCGAGGACACACGTTTATCCTACCAGCACAAATGGCGCGTCGGTGATCTGA
>JAZFSB010000170.1:0-13439 GCA_036445935.1 Alphaproteobacteria bacterium
TTACGACCGATGCGATCCGCGACAAGGCGGGCCACCCTCGCCTGCTTTCCGATTTACGCCGTCTGGTTCGGCGCTATTCCCGGGGCTGGTCACGCCTCGTCATTTCGGATGCCTTTAAGGACGGCAACCTGACCGCCAACCCACGCTGGGTCGTGGAATCGGGTGACTTCAGCGTAGGGCGGGCGGGGCTGATTACCCGGCATGGCGCAGACCGCGCTCCGGCGCTGGATGCCGCCGCGCCACCTCCACCACCGCCGGTAACCGAGCCGGAACGCCAGCCGGGCTTCGGCGAAGCCGTCATTGGAACGCTGTTGCAGGAGCTGACGCGCGGCCGCGAGAGCGAAAGAGCCGCGCCGGAGGAAAGCACCGCCCCCGAGCCCATCCAGCACCAACCGACACAACCGGTTGTGTCGGCGCGGGAGGGTCGCCTGTGGACCGAGGTAGCGATCCCCAACGCCTTCGCGCTACACGTTACGTTACGGTCGCGCGGCAACACCGGCGGCGCGTTCGAAATCGGCGTCGGACAGGGCGCGCCGGCCAATGGCTACCGGCTTGTTTACAGCCCCCAAGGCACGCCGTCGCTTAGCCTTGTGCGCGTCGGGGTACGCGGGGCGACAATTCTCCGCTCGGCACGCCAGCCTGTCCGCCTTGAGGACGGCAAGCAGCACAAGCTGAAACTGGCGCGCGATATCGTCGGTGAGATGACGGTGGAGGTCGACGGCAAAAGGCGCCTTGTGCTGCGCGACGCCTCGTTCCGCGACGATTTCGATCGCATCGTGCTTCGCAACCGGGGCGGCGACTACACGCTGCGGGGCATCGCCGTTTACGGCGCGCCGTAGAAGAGGCGCGCGCTACTGATCCAGCGTGCTGGCGGCGAAGACGTCTTCGACCCGCATCAGCTTGGGCGTCAGCCCCTGTTCATGGGAATAGGCGGCGGCGCATTCCAGAACCGCGCGGTTAGCGCGAATGCCATAGCGGGCAACCGGTTCGCGAAGCGCGTCGGCGGCATCGGGGCCGATCAGCCCGGCGCGCAAATGGTATTCGACATGCTCCATGCGCTGTCGGTCGGCGATCCTGCTAGATTCTTCAAATGATTTCAACAGGTTAAGAATGGCCCAAGGATGCTTTTCCGCGATTGTGCGGCGAATAACCATGGCGTGGTTGATCGGGTAGATCCCGGTCTTGCGGTAGTAACGCACCCCCTCGGCGACCGCGTCGGGAAACAACGGTTTTATATCGGGATGGCTCCACAGATCGACGGTGCTGCGGTCGACCAGGTTACGGTCGACGAGGTAATGCAGCGCCACCTCAAGCTCACCCGACAGCATCATCGTCCCGATGCTTTTCTCCGGCGGGATCTGGTGAACGGTCACGCCGGGCGGCGGGGTGAAACTGGTCGCCCCGCCATGCGAATGATCGGGGGTCCGCTCCATCCAGAATTCCATGTCGGGTGGGACGACGCCGAATTCATGCTGCAGCACGCCCCGGGTCCAGAGCGCCGCCGTCTGCTGATATTCCGGCACGCCCACGCGGCGGCCCTTGAGGTCGGAAGGTGATTCTATCCCTGAATCTCGGCGCACCAGGATGCCCGTGTGAAAAAACCGCCGCGTAGCGAAGATCGGCAACCCTATCCAGCGGTCATCGCCAGCGGCCATCGACTTGATCAACGACGAGAACGACATTTCGGAAACGTCGAAATCGGCGAAACGGAGCTGGCGCCAGAACAGCTCGGACGGATGGATGACGCTGGGGATCAAATCGATCCCGTCAGGCTTCACCGCGCCATCGAGCAGCGCCCAGGTCCTGGGGTTCGATGGCATGCCGATGCTGAGTTGGATGTTCACGCGCGCCTCCTTGGTTTTGTTATTGACGGTTATTTGCTTTCCAGATTGGTAACGCCGTCCCAGCCGTCGGGCGGCCGCCCACCCAGCGCCGCCATGCGCTCAAGGAAGACATCGGCCGCCACGTCACCTCCCGCCGCCGCCTCACTGAACGCTGTCGCGGCTTCGGTGAAACGGCCGGACCGGTAGGCGTCGAGAGCCGCGCCGAAGCGTGGCGATGGCCGCGCCGCGCGGTCGCTGTCGAGTGGCTCATAGACAGTGACCGGCTGCCCCCGGCCCAACACACGGATCCGGTCGATCTCGCGGAACGGCGGGGTCTCGCCCGACAGAAGCCGGGTTTCCTCGCTTACCAGCACCGATGTGCCGTAGACCTTGTTCGCCCCTTCGAGCCGCGCGGCGAGGTTCACCGCGTCGCCCATGACCGTGTAATTGAAGCGCCGGGACGAGCCGATATTGCCGACCAGCATCTCGCCGCTATTGATCCCGATGCGGGTGGCGACCTCTTGACCGCCGGGCAGCCCCATTTCACCCTGCCTTGCGTCGAGGTTGCGCTGACAGGCGAGCGCCGCCTCGACGGCATGGCGCGCATGATCGGGATCGTCGAGCGGCGCGCCAAATACCGCGACCACCGCATCGCCAATGTATTTGTCGACGAAACCGCCATGCGCCTCGATGGTGTCGGTCATGATCGACAGGTAGCGGTTGAGAAAATTGACCACCATTTCCGGCCCCAGCCCCTCGGAAATGCCGGTAAAGCCCTTGATGTCGGAAAACAGCACGGTGAGATCGCGCGTTTCGCCGCCGAGCACCGGTGGCTGGGCGCTTGCGACCAGCCGATCCACGATGGGACCGGGAAGGTAGAGCCCGAAGGCCTGGCGCAGATGTCGCTTGTCCTTGTCCGCGACCACGAACCGAAAACCAAGAATACCGCCCAGCGATATCAGCGCCGCGACAATCGGCTGTAACAGAGGCAGCATTATGCCGGCCTGGAACACGGCCGTGCCGACCGCCGCCCACACCACCCCGCCGGCCAGCACGACGACGGCGCCGGACACCGCCGACAACAGCAAGGCCGGCACCGCGGCCAGCGCGGTCAACGCCAGCATGATCGCCATGACCAGCGGTGGCCCGGGTTCGGACAACGTCTCACCGCGAAGCAGCATATTCACGGCCGAGGCGTGGATGAACACGCCCGGAATGGATTTTCGCGTCAGGTCTTTCCGGTAGATGTCGTTCATGGGGGCCAACGCGCAGCGCGGCGGTGGGTTCACCCCCTCGGGCCGGTTGAGGAATCGGCGCGAGGTCAGCTTGCGATCGCCGATATCGAGGACAGCGCCAAGCAACACTGCCTTGCCGGAAAAATGGCGGCGAAAGAACGCCGCGTCGCCCTTTTGCGCGCAGGCATGCAGATCGACCAATGGAAATGCCGGAATCCATCCGGCACCACCGTCGAAATTGACCAGCGTGGCGCCACGCCGTGCCGGGACCGGCTGTCCCCTGAACAATACCGTCCGGTCGGCTTCGCGCTTTGGCTTCTCACCGATCATGCGCGATGCAATTTCGAGCGAAAACGACGACTCCAGCCGTTCGCCCCGATTCAGATCCTTGCTGCGCAAAAACAGCGGCACCCGGCGGATCACCCCGTCGGTGTCTTCGATCACGTTGAGCGGGCGGATATTGCGCTGATGCCCGACCGCGAAACTATAGCCGGGGAAAGGGCTGATCGGCTTGACCTGATGCTGCACCTTGCCGAGCACGATGCGGCCATCCCGGCTGGCGCGCCTGAGCGCCAGCAGCAACGGCCGGTCATGGCCGGGCATGCCCTTTTCCACCGAGGTCGGGAACACCACGTCGAAGCCGATCACCCGCGCACCCGCGTCGAGCATGGCGTGGATGACGCGGGCGAGTTCCTTTGACCACATCACCCTCGGCAACGACCTGAAAGGCGGCCGGCGATAGGTTTCCTCGTCGATCGCGATCACCGCCGTGGGCGAGGACGCGGGGTCATGACGGGACCCGAAGGCGGCATGGCGCAGCCAGAACAGCGTGTCCGTCGACAGGCCGGCCAACCGGTCGCCAACGGCGCCGACGGCAAGATTGGCGCTCAACACGATCAGTGAGACGGCCAGCACGTGACGCAGCACCATGATCAGAAAGCGACCAGACGACTGAGCAGCGGTCCACCCGCGACGGCGCGGGAATCAATCCTGAAGACCACGGTGCGCTTACCCGCCCGCACCCGATACACGCCGTTCCGCTTGAGCGTCATGTTATTCGTGGCGGTGTCAGCCCGGCGGCCCCTGACCGTGAGGGTCAATTTCGGCGCTGGCCGGTCGAGTCGTTCCACCGTCAACGCGGACGCCTTTTCGGAGAACCTGAATAGCGGCGTGAGGCTGTATATCCGCAAGGACGCCTGAACTGGCGCCCCGCTACCCGGCGGCACCCTGCGCATGACGATGGCAGCGCCTTCACCCGACTGCTCGGCGGTCAGCAACAGCCGCCCGCCATCGCATTCGACCCGCGCGCGCCGTATTTTGCCCGCCACGACGGTGCTCTGCTCGGACCCGATCACGATCTTGCCACCCACGATTTCCTCGCGCAGGCAGGAATTCAGATAGCCAATCACGATACGGCCTTTCGCGCCAAGGTCGATACGCCGTCCGCGTTCCAGATAATCAAGAAACCGGACCTTGGCGCCGGTCGCCACCACATCCTCAACGATCGCCACCGGTTCGGCCGCCATCGCCGAGCCCGCCACCAGAAACAAAGCGGCGCCCAGCACACCCGCCCGAACAGCTGACATGGCTATCTTGCCCCTTTGCGATAGAAAATGAACTCGCCGCCTTCATGGCCGGCGCGTCTGATATCGGAATATTGCGGCGTCTGGTCGGCATTGAGCGCGACCGGCCGCTTGATCGCGTTGAACAGCGCGCGGCCTTCGATAATGCCGTCATTGCGTTTCAGCGCATTAAGGAAGGCCTTGGCAAACACCGAATGTCCGCCGCCGCCGCCATCGACCACCGGCTCCAGACCGCCCGATACCAGCGCCGTACGCGCGCGCTGGCGCAGCATGCGCTTTAGCCACACCAATCTATCGCGCGCGGTTGGCATCCGGGCCTGGGCCGCACGCACCAGCGTTCCCGAATAGCAGGAATCGGCGACCACCATGACGTGGCGGGAACGGATTCCACGCAGCATGTCGGTCAGGTCGGAATTTGAAATCCAGTTGGCCGGGTTGCGGTTCTCGGCATCGACCGGCAGCCAGTAGCCCTGCTCGGTGATGCTGTCGACGACGCCATGACCGCCGTAATAGATCAGCAGATTATCGTCGCTTTTCAACTCGGCCCGCATCGTGGCCAACGCACCCAGGATCTGGCTGCGGGTGGCGTCGATCAATGTGCGCACCTTGAAGCCGTATTCCGATGTCAGGATGGAGGATACCGCCCAGGCGTCCTTGATCGCGGTCTTCAGCTTGGGCAGATGCCGATAGCCGTCATTGCCGATGACCAGCGCGTTATAAGTGCCGAAATGGATCCCTGCGTATGGATCGGCCGGCGACGCTGGCGCGGCGGTTATGGAAGATGGACGGCGGGCGGGCCGGGCGACCGAGCGCACCACGGTGATACGCCGCCTAGCGCTATTGCCCCATTCATCCAGGGCGCCGATTTCGATCTGGCTGGTGCCGAGCGGCACGCCCCGCCGCACCTGGAACGACCCGTCGGCGGCAAGCGGCACCGGCGCGCCATTTACGGTAAACTCCATCACCCGCGACCGATCAACCACCCGGCCAACGATCTGCACCAACGCGCTTTTGGCGTCGAAGCGGGCCGGCACCTCAATGACCGGCGCTTCGCGATCGACCGCGAACGCAGGCGCGGCTGGCGCGGGCACGGGCGCACGCGCGACAGGCGTCGTTGCCGCGGGAGGCACCGGTTTTGCCTGGGGTGGCGTTTTCTTCAGGCGGGGCGGCGTAGGGCGCGGCGCGGCCGGGGGCGGTGTTGCCCGCGCCACCGCCGCGCCGGGCGGAAGGGTCAGGGATTTCAGGTCGTAAGAAACGTTTTGCCCCCACTGCGCCAGGTCGGGCCAGTTGATCTTGTAATGAACGATGGCGGCAATATCGGGGGCATACCACCAGACCTCGTCAAAGCTCATCATTTCAGGGTCGAGCGAGTCGTCGTCGTAACAGGCAATCTTGCGCGTACGGCCATTCAGCACATAGACCTCGCGCTGGACGCCGGCGACGGTCACACGGCGCGTCCCGACTACCGAAATCTCGGACAGGGCGGGGTCGTCGTCATCGCGCAAGCCCCGCTTGAAAGCCACCTTCCTGCCCACCGACAGCGGCCACAGACCACGGATCGCCCGGCGAGATGCGTCATCGAGCGTAATGCGCTCAATCTCCAACGTAGCGATATAGGAACTGCGATCGATGGTCGGTTCGACATCGCAATAGATTTTGGCAAGGTGCGTACCGTAGCCGTTTTGCGGCACGTCGCCATACGGGACCAGCTTGGCGAAAAAGCCGGCAACCGCACCGCCGGGTCCGGCACACAGATGCGTATCGGCGGGCCCGTCGCGCACCGTGCAGCGCCAGCTTCCATAATCCAGCACGGCGCCCGCCGGCAACGGCCGATAGGGCGCCGGCGCCTGGCCCAGAGCCGGTACCGCCGCCATACCGCCAAGCGCCACAAGCGCCAGGACGCAAAACTTGGGTCGCCTGAAAAAAACCATCCCGCCAGCCTCCCGGGCGCGCGAGTTCCCGGTTGCGTTTTGCGCTTCCCGGTTGGCTCAACCCTAGAGCACTTTACGATCCAACGGAACCGGCCCGCTATCCCACCGGATGGCTGTCGCGATTCTCCGTTGCGCCGGCGCCCTTGGTCGGGGACGATATGGTTTGGAACCGAAATTCGAGGGAGGCTGCCAATGGATGGCGACACGGGTCTGTCGGCCGCGGACATAGACTTCGAAAAATTTCGTCTCAGGCGGTTCGTCGACCAGCTGATCGAGATGGGCGAGGTGGACATCCATGACGAGCCGGTCTCGCTGCTCCAGATCGGCGCCATCATCGAGAGTTCACCGCGCGCGACACTGTTTCGCAAGGCCGGACCCGAGCATCTTGAGATCGTCGGCGCGGTGGCCGGTGGCCGGCGTCGTTTGGCGGCGGCGTTCGGCGTCGATGCGCGCGACGTGGCCAGGGAATACATGCGGCGAATGGGCGATCCGCAGCCGATGGTCGAGGTGGCGTCCGCCGACGCCCCGGTGCATCAGCGCGTGATCACCGGCGACGATGTCGATCTGACCACGCTGCCGTTTCACCTGCAGCATGAATTCGACGGCGGCGCCTATCTGACATCCGGCATCGACTACACGCTCGATCCGGCGACGGGAAAGCCCAATGTCGGCTGCCGGCGGCTGATGCTGAGAAGCCGCACCACCATGCAGGCCAACCTGACCCAGCCATCCGACCTGAAGACCATCTATATGGGATGCGTCGATCGCGGAGAGAAACTGCCGGTGAGCTACGTGGTCGGCTCGCACCCGCTGGATTTTCTGGCCGCCGGGCTCCGGCTCCCGCTCGACGAATTCGGGTTGGTCGCAAGCTTGCGTGGCGAGCCGATGCCGATGGTGCGCGGCGTCAGCAACAACGTGCCGGTGCCGGCCGATGCCGAAATCGTCATCGAGGGCTATTTCGACGAGCTCGGTTATCGCGAAATGGAGGGGCCCTATGGCGAGTTCAATGGGCTTTATGGCGCGCCGCATATCGACCCGGTGTTCCATGCCACCGCGATCACCATGCGCATTGATGCGCTGCACCAGACCATGCTGCATAGCGGCCGGCTGCTCGCCCGCACCGATTCCGGGAACCTGGGAGCGATCAACTCGGAAATCGCGGTGTGGCGGGCGCTACGCGCCATTCACCTGGAGCCCACGGCGGTGCGCTCGATGCCAAGCGCCAATGGCCGCCAGCATGTGCGCGTCGCCATCCCGCGCAGCACGCCAGGCCAGGCGCGGCGCGCGATCTCGGCACTGTTCGCCATCCCCTATATCAAGCATGTCTTCGTGGTCGATGACGATATCGACGTGTTCGCCGACGAAGAGGTGGAATGGGCAATGTCGACCCGCTTCCGGGCTGACCGCGATATGGTGGTGCAGCCCGGCTTTCCCGCCTTCTACATGGAACCCGTGCCCGACCCCGACGGCACCGTGACCAAAGCCGGGTTCGACCTGACCGAACCCTTCGGCAAACCGGACACCGTCGATAACTGGATCGCTGTCGCGCCGCAGCTCGACCCCAAACCACGCTTCCAGACCGTCCGCCAGGCGCTCGAAGCGGGCCCGAAGTTCTTTTCACAAATCGTCGAGGGGCTGGGCAGCGACGACGGGCGCGAGATTGCACTGGCGCTGCACGAGCTACGCGAGGAAGGGGCACTCACCCGGTCTGATAACGGCGAATGGACACTGAAGTCTGAATAAATAATCCGCTTACGCGGAAATACGCTAAGACGGCAGGGCGGGCAGTGGCTCGACGCCATCGCGCAGGGCTTGCAGCAGTTCCTTGAGGCGAGCCAGCGCACGGACTTCAAGCTGACGCACGCGTTCCTTGGAAAGACCAAGCTCGGCCCCCAGCGCGGCGCGACTCGGCGCCTTGTCGGCCAAAAAACGCCGACGGATGATCAGCAATTCGCGGGGCGGCAATACATCCAGCGCGTCTTTCAGCCTTTCGTGCCATAGCCTGCCCTCGCTGGCCGCGACCAGCGCGTCCTCTGGCGTCGGACGCTCATCGCGCACCAGATCGATCAGCCGCAACGTCCCGTCATCGCTCCCCGACGTTTCGAGCGACTGATCGGGGCGCGCCATGCGCCGCGCGAACCCGACAACCTCGGCAACCGACATATTGAAGCGCTCGGCCAGCGCGTGGGTGGCGCCAACCTTGACCAGCGACCGCGAGCGCACGACGTAATCCTGCATCGATGCCCGTATCCACCACATGGCGTAGGTGGCGAGCCGCACATCGCGTTCCGGATTGAAACGTCTCACCGCCACCATCAACCCCACCATGCCTTCCTGGATCAGGTCGGCCAGCGGATGGCCATAACGTCGATAGCGTCGCGCGATATGGACGACAAAACGAAGATGGCTGAGCACCAGCTTGGCGGTCGCCACCGCGTCGCCGCCCTGCATGAGTCTGAACAACTCGCGCTCTTCCCCACGCGTCAGCCGAGGCTGGCGCATGAGGGCGGTGAACTGGTTGCTGATACTGTCCCGTTGCATGGCGGCCGCTTGCGTCGCGAGAACGGTTACAAATTCGCACAACCTGCGGCCCGGTTCAATCAAGTTCGGGACGTGGTATGTGTCAATAGACGGGGATCTGTAATCGAGGATAGGCGATGGATATCGGCATCAAAGGCAAGCGCGCGCTGGTGATGGGATCAAGCGGCGGCATGGGCAACGGCATCGCCAGGGCGTTGGCGTCCGAGGGGGTGGATATCATCCTGACGTCGCGCAACCAGGAGAAGCTGGACCGCGAAGCCGAAACCATCGCCGGCGCGCATGGCGTGCGCGTGGAAGCGATAGCGGGCGATCTTTCCCGCGCGGGCGATCTGGAAAGGGTGCTCGACTTCGCCCAGGACCGGTTCGGCGGCATCGACATCCAGTTCAACAATTGCGGCGGGCCGCCCCGGCTAACACCGAGCGAAGCCGATTTCGACCTCTGGCAGGAATGGTTCGACATCCTGGTGATGTCGGCCATCAAGGCGACGGCGGCCGCCCTGCCCGGCATGCGGGATGCCGGCTGGGGCCGCGTGCTCACCATGACCTCATCCAACATCTACATAGCGGCCACCGCCAACGTGCTGTCGAGTTCGCTCCGGATGTCGCTGGTCGGCTGGTCTAAGGCGCTGTGCAACGAGGTCGCCAAGGACGGCATCACGGTGAATTGCCTGGTGCCCGGCCGCATCAACACCTCCCGCATGCAGCAAGGCGACGAGGTCCGCGCCAAGCGGGCCGGCGTCAGCACCGAAGAGCTGCGCCAGCGCATGCTCGCCGATGCGCCGATGGGCCGTGACGGCACGGTGGAGGAAATGGGCAATGCCGCCCTGCTGCTGTGCAGCCAGCAGGCGAGCTATATCAGCGGCTCGGTGATCCGGGTCGATGGCGGCCGCATCCCGCTCAATATGTGATAAGGTACAGCCGGATCGGGAGGGATCATGGCGAAACGACCCCGCAACCGACGCGACCGCATCATCGATGCCGCCCTTGGGCTGGCAGCGGAAAAACCCTGGCGCAACATCTCGCTTGGTGAAATCGCCGCCGCCGCCAAGGTGGGACTGGGCGATCTGCACAGCGAATTCCCGTCACGCACCGCGATCCTGGGCGGCGTCATGGCGCGCGCCGATGCAGCCGTGCTGGGCGACATCGACCCGAGCACCCTTTCCGAACCGCCACGCGACCGGCTGCTTGATGCACTTTTGCGCCGGCTCGACGCACTGACCCCGCACAAGGCGGCAATCGGCGCCATTCTGCGCGACACGCCGGGCGATCCCGTGGGCGCGCTGTGTCTCGCGCCGCGCCTGCTATCGTCGATGGGTTGGACCCTTGAAGCCGCAGGCATCGGCTCGGCCGGCCTGTCGGGGCGTCTGCGCGTCAAGGGGCTGGCCGCGATCTGGCTTGGCGCGCTCGCCGTCTGGATGCGCGACGACAGTGAAGACCAGGGCAAGACCATGGCCTTTCTCGACCGCCGCCTGCGCCAGGCCGAACGGCTCGCCTGCCTGTTGCCTGACGCGCGCCAGAGCCGTTAGAGCACGATCCAGGTCCGAAAACGCCCTAAACCGGCAGGCGCAGCCGGGCGCGCAGGCCGCCACTGGGCGAGTCCTCGAGCAACACATCGCCGCCATGGGCGCGAATGATGTCACGCGCGATTGTTAGCCCCAGCCCCGAGCCGCCGCTGTCAAGATTGCGCGCGCTGTCCAGCCGGTAAAACGGCTTGAACACCTCTTCGCGCGATTCAGGTGCTATTCCGGGCCCATCGTCATCGACCAGGATTTCCACCAGTTCGCCCGCGCGCCGCGCGGAAATATCGACGCTTTCGGCATGCTTGACGGCGTTGCCGACCAGGTTGGTGACGCAGCGTTTGAAGGCGTTGGGCCGCACGGGGACGACCAGCGCGCCGGCGCCGTTCTGGTGATAACTCACCCCGGCGCCACCCTGGCGCGCGACCTGGGCGATATCGCCCAGAATGGCGTCGATGTCGGTGTCGGCGATGGTCTCGGCGCTTTCCCCCCGGGCAAAGGCAAGATATTCCTCGACCATGTTCTCCATCTCGGCAACATCGTCCTGCATTGCGGCCACCTCGGCGCCCTCGCCCAGCATGGCGAGTTGCAGCTTCAAGCGGGTCAGCACCGTCCTGAGATCGTGCGAAACGCCGGCCAGGATTTCGGTGCGCTGGCTAATGGCGCGCAGGATTCGTTCACGCATGAGGTTGAAAGCCGCCGCCGCCTGACGGATCTCCGCCGCGCCCTCGGGCTTGAAGTCGGACTCGTCGCGACCCTTGCCGAAATTATCAACGGCCGTCGCCAGCCGCCGGATTGGCCGCACCTGATTGCGCATGAATATGGTGGCAATGGCAAACAGCACCATCGAGGTGCCAACCATCCACATGACAAAAATATAAGTGGTCGAGCTGAACAGCCGCTCGCGCTCGACGATCACGTTCAGCACCCCGTCAGTGAGCTGCACCTGGATCATTACCTGTCGATCGCGCGACCAGGTATCCATATGGAACGGCCGGCGCACGCGTTGGCGCAGCGCATCGCCAAGACGCCGGTCGAGAATGGAACTGCCGGTGGTGCGCGGCTCGTTGGGCAGAATGGCGCCGGGGCCGAAGGTGATGCGAAGCCCCAGGTTCACCTTCGCGGCGCGCAGCACCAGCCGCTCGTTATCCACGCCCGAAAAATCGCGACGGGCGTCAATCACGCTGGCGATTTCGCCGGCCACCGCGGCCGCCAACCGCCGTGTCACGGTTTCCCAGTGCCGGTCATAGAAAATCCATGTCGAAACCACCTGCAACAGCACCAGCGGCATGACGATGATCATCAGCGAACGGCCGAGCAGCGTACGCGGCAGGATGCGCTTTATGGTAGCCATCCCCAACATGTCAGTCTGGATGCAACGCATAGCCTTCGCCCCTGACGGTCTTGAGGTAGCGCGGCATTCGCGGGTTGGGCTCGATCTTGCGCCTGAGGCGCGTCACCTGCACGTCGACGGTGCGCGCGCCGCCGGCAATCCGGCTTTCGCTGATCAGCGCCTCGCGGCTGACCGTCTCGCCAGCGCGCGCCGCCAGGATGTGCAGCAGACTCTGCTCGATCGCGGTCAGCCGCACAGGCTCGTCATCGCACCATAATTCGCCGCGCCCGGTATCGTATTCGTAATCGCCAAGGCTGATGCGCTCCGGCGCCGATGCAGACTCCCGCTCAACCCGGCGCAGAATGGTGCTGATCCGGAGCAACAATTCGCGCGGCTCGAACGGCTTGGTCAGGTAGTCGTCGGCGCCGCGCTCAAGCCCGGTGATGCGATCCTCGACATCGCCCCGCGCGCTCAGCAGCAGGATCGGTAGGTTGCCTTCACCGCGCAGCGATTCGGTCAACGAGAATCCGTCTTCGCCCGGCATCATCACATCGAGCACGATCAGGTCGAAGGCGAGGCTCCGCAATAGCTGCCGGCACTCGGCGGCATCGCGCGCCGAAGTGACGACGAAGCCGTTGCCGCTGAGATAGCGTTGCAACAACTCGCGCAGTCGGCGGTCGTCATCGACCACCAGGATGTGCGGCAGGTCCGCTGTCATAGCCCGATTATAGGCGATTTATCGGGCCCGCGACTATTTAGGTTATTCACCGCAAGCCGGCGTGGCGCGGGCCATGCCATCGAACAGGTCGAGTATGCGTTCGCGCCAGTCATGGATCACATCATCCGGCTTAAAGAGTTGCACCGGACTCATCAGCCGCGCGGTCTGGAACGAGCCGAAGACGATATAATCGGCATAGGCCGGCGCGTCGCCACAGATAAACGGCTGTGCGCCCAGCACGGCGCGAAGCGGCGAAGCGGCGGCGTCGAACAAGGCCAGTTGCCCCCCGCTCCTGGCATGGATATCTTCCAGCGTCGCCCCGAAGCGCGCCTCGCGCGATTCGCGGAAATAGGCTTGGTCCTCGGGCCGCGCGCGGTCGTGAATATCCTTCACGATCATCGGCATGACGGTGCCCGACAGGCTCGGCAGCCAGGCATTGAAAAACAGCGCCTCGGCGCGGCCAATAGCACCGCCAAACAGGGATGGCGCATCCGGATAGCTGTCTTCCAGGTAACACGCGATGTCCCATGAATCGCAGATCACCTCATCGCCGTCGCGCAGCACCGGCACCAGCTTCTGGTCGCTGAAGGCGACCTTGTCCTTGTCGGTGAAGCCAACCGGGATGTATTCCGCTTCCAGCCCCTTATGCGCCAGCGCCAACCGCGCGCGCCAGCAATACGGGCTGAAACGGCGGTCGGCATCGCCAACGAGTTCGTAGAGTTCACGGCTCATGATTGTCCCTCAGGCTTGCAATTCGG
>JAZFSB010000171.1:0-5817 GCA_036445935.1 Alphaproteobacteria bacterium
AGGGGACGACGCCCATCGTCTCGCTGACCGCCTATACCGCGCCCATGGCGGCGGCGCTGGATAAACACATCGATGTGTTCATCGTCGGCGATTCGCTCGGCATGGTGCTGTACGGCATGGACTCGACGCTCGGCGTGACGCTCGACATGATGATCGCCCATGGCGCCGCCGTGGTGCGCGGTTCCGAGCGCGGTTGCGTGATCGTCGACATGCCGTTCGGCTCGTACCAGGAATCGCCCGCCCAGGCGTACCGCAACGCGGCGCGGGTGATGGCCGAATGCGGCTGCAACGGGGTCAAGATCGAGGGCGGCGAGGAGATGGCGGAAACCGTCGCCTTCCTGGTCGCGCGCGGCATCCCGGTGATGGGTCATGTCGGGCTGACGCCACAGGCGGTCAACCAGCTTGGCGGATATGGCGCGCGCGGCAAGAGCCGGGCCGAATATGCCCGCATCATCGCCGATGCGCGCGCCGTGGCCGATGCGGGCGCGTTCTCGGTCGTCGTTGAAGGGGTGGTCGAGCCGCTGGCGCTGGCGGTCACCAATGCCATCGCGGTCCCCACCATCGGCATCGGCGCATCGGCGGCTTGCGACGGGCAGGTGCTGGTAACCGAGGACATGCTGGGTCTGTTTACCGATTTCACGCCCAAGTTCGTGCGCCGCTATGCCGATCTTGGTACCCAAGTTGGCGAGGCCGCCGCGCGCTACGCCGATGACGTGCGCGCCCGCAGCTTCCCGGGTCCGGAAAATTGCTTTCCCCCGCCCAAAATACCGCGCGATTAGGCGGCGCCTGTCAGCGCATGGAAACAACCCGAACGGTAGAGTCGTTGCGGCGGCATATCGATGCGTGGCGCACCGCCGGCGAGACCATCGCCATGGTGCCGACCATGGGCGCCATCCATGACGGCCATCTGAGCCTTGTGCGGATAGCGCGCGCGCGGGCCGACCGGGTGGTGACCAGCCTGTTCGTCAACCCGACCCAGTTCGGCCCCGCCGAGGATCTTGCCGCCTATCCGGCGGACGAGGCGGCCGATGCGGCCCTGTTGGCGGATGCCGGGTGCGACCTGCTCTACGCGCCGTCAGGCAGCGAAATGTATCCTGACGGGCTGGGCATCAGCGTGACCGTCGCCGGGCTGGGCGACGGGTTGTGCGGCGCGCACAGACCCGGCCATTTCGATGGCGTCGCCACCGTTGTCGCCAGGCTGCTCACGCAATGCGCGCCCGATATCGCGGTGTTCGGCGAAAAGGACTATCAGCAGCTTTTGGTCATCCGCCGGCTGGTGCGCGATCTTGATCTGCCAGTCGAAATCGTCGGCGGGCCGACCGTGCGCGAAGCCGACGGGCTCGCCCTGTCGTCGCGCAACGCCTATTTGTCCGAGACCGAGCGCCGCATCGCGCCGGCTTTGCAGGGCGTGCTTAGCACACTTGCTGAACGGGTCGCCGGCGGTGCCGAGCCCTGTGGCGCGGCCTGCGACGCCGCCAGGGCCGCGCTGCTGGAAGCCGGTTTCGATACGGTCGATTATGTCGAGATTCGCGCTGGCGACACGCTGGCCCCCATGGCGCATGCCGGGCCCGGCGCCCGCGCCTTCGGCGCCGTTCACATCGGCGACACCCGGCTGATCGACAACCTGCCGATCGGCTGAGGGTGGCGCAACCCATGCCCAGCCGGGCGGGGTATTTCCGATCGCTTGATTTGCTCCCCGTCCGGAATTCATCTCGCTAAAGACCACACTTTGCGAAATTCCGGTAAGGTGTTGGGCGACGGGTAAACTTGCATTGGGGGAAATACGAATATGGTGGAGCGGACACATCTTGACGGGACCTGGCAACGCGACCGGTCCTTTTCACCAGCGGTCATAACCAGGGGTGGACAGGTCGTCTGGGTCGCGGGCCACGGCGCCAACAGGAATGTAGACGGCGATCCCTTCGACGGCGAATTCGCGGCTCAGGCACGGCAATGCTTCCTGAATATGCAAGCAACGCTGGAGCGTAGCGGGGCCACGCTGGCGGATCTCGTCACCATGACGGTGTTCATCACCGATACCGCCAACGGCGGTGAGTTCGTTCATATCCGGAACGAATATTTCGAGGATGGAAAATGGCCGGCGAGCGCGCTGATAACCTGCGCGGGGCTTGCCCACCCGTCGATGCAGGTGGAAATCCAGGGAATCGCCGTCATCGACGACTAGAAGATTTTCCCCCAATATCGAGCCGTCGTTTGGAAATTGGAGGTAGCGATCAATGGACGGTATTGGTGACAACCAGCCCTATCGCGAAATTTCGGTCTCGCTCTGCGGTCCGCAAATCGGCGCGGAGATCGGCAATATCGATCTGACGCGCCCGCTGTCGGCGCCGGTGCTCACCGAGCTGAAGCGCGCCTTCACGGAACATCTCGTTCTGTTTTTCCGTGACCAGGAAATCAGCTTCGAAGACCATGTCCGGCTGGCGGAATATTTCGGGACGATCGGCTCTCATGTCGGCGTGACCACCAACAGCCAGCCTTCAGAGGATCCGAGGGTGCGGAAGTTTCACTTCGACGAGACCTCGCCCACCGTGTCGGGCAATGTCTGGCACACCGATCAGTCCTGCGCCGACGTGCCGCCGCTGGGCAGCATCCTCTACAACCATACCCTGCCGCCCGACGGCGGCAGCGACACGATGTTCGCTTCCATGTACGCCGCCTATGACGCGCTGTCGGATAAAATGAAAACCTATCTCGACGGGCTCACCGCCCTGCATGACGGCGTGCCGGTGTTTGGCGAGGGCACGCCCAAGGCGGTGCATCCCGTAATCGTCCGCCACCCGGAAAGCGGCCGCAAGCTGATCTATGTGAACCGCTCGTTCACCACCCGGATCAACGAGCTATCCAAGGCCGAAAGCGACGCCATCCTGGGCCTGCTGATCGACCATTGCAGCACCCCGGAATGGACCTACCGATTCCGCTGGCAGCCGCATTCGATCGCGTTCTGGGACAACCGCTGCGCCCAGCATTACGCGGTGTCGGACTATCTGCCCAACGTACGGTCGGGTTATCGCGTCCAGATAGAAGGTGCCGCCGCCCCGGTCGCGGGGTAAAAGCCGGCGCAGCGATCAATCGTTTTCCGTCATGCGCGGACTTGATCCGCGCATCTCCTGCCGCGTGAATTCACATTTTGTTTCAATGGGTCAAGATACGCGGGTCAAGCCCGCGTATGACGAGATGGGGGTGGGCGCGAAAAACCGGACACCAGTGGGCTTGACCCGGGCATCTCGTTCCATCGTCGTGAGATCGCCGGGTCACGCCCGGCGATGACGAGGGGGAGGGCTTTCGTCCCGCCCGTTGCCGCAGGATGATTTTTACCCCCGCCAGATCACGTCCTGGTCGATTTCCGATACGCGCTGGGTGCCGATATAGGACATGGTGCGCTTCATCTCGTCCTTCAGGATGGCGATCGCCTTGGCCGCGCCGTCCTGACCGGCGGCGGCGGTGCCGTAGAGCGTGGCGCGGCCGGCCAGCACCGCGTCGGCGCCCAGCGCCATGCATTTCACGATATCGCTGCCCCGGCGCACGCCGCTATCGACGATGATTGTCATCTTGTCGCCCACCGCTTCCACGATGCCGGGTAGCACGTCGATGGTCGCCGGCGCGCTGTCCATGTTGCGCCCGCCATGGTTGGAAACCACGATACCGTCGACGCCGTGGTCGATGGCCTCGAGCGCATCATCCACCCGCATGATGCCCTTGATCAGCAGCTTGCCGGGGAACAGGTCGCGCAGCCGGTCGACATCGTCCCAGGAAACCTTGTCGGCGCGTTTGGTGGTTGGCGACCTGTCGCGCAGGCGCGACACGTTGCCGGTCATCGGCATCTGGTAGCCTTCCGGGTAATTGACGTGGCGCGGCATGCCGCCATTGACCCAGTAGCGCCCCATTACCGTGGTCAGCCAGGTCGGGTGACGCAGCATGTCGATTACCGAGCGGGTATTGAGCACATAGGGCGAGCCGAACCCGTTGCGCATGTTGTGTTCGCGGTTGGCGCCATGGCCGATATCGACGGTCCAGAGCAGGGCTTCGAACCCGTTGCGCACGGCGCGCTTGACCAGATCGTCCGACAGGTGCTTTTCTTTCCACATGTAAAGCTGCATCCAGAGCCGCCCGCCGGCTTCGTTGGCGAGCTTTTCCATCGGCGTGTTGGAGCCGGTGGCCAGCGTGAACGGCACACCGGCCGCCGCCGCCGCCTTGGCCAGCTCCAACTCCCCCTCGTACCAGGCCATGCCGGCCGTGCCGGTCGGCGCGATCGCCATTGGCATCGAGGCGGGCTTGTCGAGGACCTCCGCGTCCAACTGCACGTCGGAAATGTCGGTGATGACCTTGTTGAGCAGCTTGATGTGGCCGAAGGCGCCGCGGTTATTGGTCAGCGACACCATGTCCTCGGTGCCCTTGTCGATATATTCGAACACGCCCTTGGGCAGGCGCTTTTTCGCGACCCCCCGCAAATCGGCGATGTTGTAGCAATGATCAAGCGTGCTCATGCGCACTGCCTCCTGGTTTCGTACAAACGTTTATTTGCCGATCGTGACGGCGTTTTTTCCAATGGTGATGGCCATGAGGTCTTTGCCCACCAGCACCGGCCCGGCGTAATTTTTCTTCACCCGGGACATGATGTCTTTTTCCTTGGTCCCGCCATACATGACGACGTGGGAATAGACCGCAAGCTTCGGCTTTACCGCGTTGAAAATGCGCGCCGTGTCTTCCGGTTCCGAATGGTGGGCGAGGATGTTCCGCATCACCTTTGATTTCTTGAGAAGCTTGGCGGCGATGACGGCGACGCTGTGGACAATCAGATCCGCTCCCTTGGCGCTCTTGACCACATTGTCGGAGTATTTGGTATCGCCGGACAGGACGACGGTGCGGCCGTCATAGTCGATCCGGTAGCCATAGGCGGGGTCGATCTTTTTGCCGTGATTGACCTTGAAGGCCGTGACCTTGACCCCACCCTGTTCATAAACCACGCCGGGCGTCATGTCGGTGGCCGAAATACTGATCGGTTTGGCCGGCAGCTTCTGGTCAAACATCCGCGTTTTGATGTCCCAGGCATAGGCTTCCTTGAGATGGGTCATCATGCTGACCGTTCCAGCCGGCCCGGTGACGGCGAACGGCACCTTGCGGCGGGCCCAGGGGGCTCCCAACCAGCCGCTGAGATAAAGGTCGGGAATGCCGACCACATGGTCGGAATGCAGGTGCGTGAGAAACAGCCGCTCGACCTTGCCGAGCGGTATCTTGAGCTGAAACAGCCGCTGCGTGATGCCGCGGCCGCAATCGAACAGCAGGTTCTTGTTGCCGGCTTGAACCAGGATACCCGGACCGAAGCGATGCATGAACGGCGGCGGCGTCCCGGTTCCCAGCAGGGTGACGCGGAACGTCTTCTCGGCGGCGGTGGCCGGCTGCGCGGGCAACATCGTCAATGACAGCGCCACCAAGGTGGAGGCCATTACGAAAGTCGTGAATTTCTTAGACATTTTATTCCCCTCAATTAGTCATTTTGATTTTTTACGGCCCATGTCCGGTACAAAGCGGGCTGGGGTCGGCGAGATCCATCAGCTTGCGGGCGAGCTGTTCCAGCAGGTCGGCCTTGAGCGCGGCCGAGCCGGGATCGTCCCACAGATTATCAAACTCGTTGGGGTCGGCCGCAAGATCGTACAGCTCGCCCCACTCGGCGCAGCTATAGACGGTCAGCCGGTGGCTGTTGGTGATGATGGAGCGCACCCGGAAGTTCGACGGCATGCCCATGTAGCTGCGCCGCTGGTCCTCTTCGATCACCACCGCGTCATTGCCCTCGCGGCC
>JAZFSB010000172.1:0-7394 GCA_036445935.1 Alphaproteobacteria bacterium
CTTTGCATTTATGCGAAACCGCGCCGTCCTGCTCCCCCCCCCGGCCCCCCAAGGCGATTACCCTCGGGGCGGCCGGTGGGGGAAGCGGGCCGGCGCCGCGTTTAAATGGAGACAAAAATGTACAAGATCATGGGGCGCACCAGCTCGTCCAACGTGCAGAAGGTGCTGTGGTGCTGCGCCGAGCTGGGCATCGAGTACGAACGCGAGGATGCCGGGATGCAATTCGGCAAGGTGGATACGCCGGAATTCTTCGCGCTGAACCCGAACCGCCGCGTCCCGGTCCTGATCGAGGGCGATTTCGTGTTGTGGGAATCGAATTCGATCATGCGCTACCTGGCCGGCAAACATGACCCGGACGGCAAGCTGCGCCCCGCCGATGCGCAAGTTCGGGCCAGCGCCCAGCGCTGGATGGACTGGCAACTCAGCATCCTGGGGCCGCAATTTACCGGGCTGTTTCATGGGTTGGCGCGCACCGCGCCGGAAAATCGCGACGCCGACGCCATCGCCAAGTCACGCGACCTGACCGAGCATAATCTGGAGATGCTCGACACCCAGCTCGGCAAGACCGAATACATCGCGGGTGACGCGCTCAGCTACGGCGATATCCCGGTCGGCATCTACGCCTATCGCTGGTACCTGTTCGAGGGAATCGAGCGCAAACCGCTGCCCAACCTGGAACGCTGGTACGCGGCCTTGTGCGAACGCCAGCACTACCGCGATCACGTCATGGTGGGATTCGGTTAGGGGGAGCGGACTAGCCCCGACTTATCCGCTTCAATCACTATCGGTATAGCGCTTTTCGGCTTCGTAATAGGCGTCGAACCCGACGACCTCTCTCAGATGGGCAAACGGCGCCAGATCGTCAGGCGTACGCCCCGCCCCGAGGTCGCCAAGCGCGCGTTCCATCGCCGTCATCGCCGCGTTGAGCAGGGTCAGCGGATAGAGCGCGATCTTGTAGCCCATGGCCTCGAGCACATCGGGCGCCAGCATCGGCGTGTCGCCCTGCTCGACCAGGTTGGCCATCTTGGGGCCGTCCACCCCGTCGCAGAAGGCGCGCATCTCGTCTTCGTTCTCGGGCGCTTCGAGGAACAATATATCGGCGCCCAGATCGGCGAAGGCGCGGATGCGCCACATCGCTTCGTCGAAACCGTCGGTCGCGCGCGCGTCGGTGCGCGCCATGATCAGGATGTCGGCGCCGTCATTGCGCGCATCCACCGCGGCGCGCACCCTGAGCAGCGCTTCATCGCGCCCGACCACCGCCTTACCCCGCGTATGGCCGCAACGCTTGGGTGCGACCTGGTCTTCGATCATGGCGCAGGCGAACCCGGCCTGGGCAAAGCCCTGAACCGTGCGCTGCACGTTGAGCGCGTTGCCGTAGCCGGTATCGGCGTCGCCGATCACCGGGATCGAGACGGCCTGGCAGATATTGCGTCCCTGCTCCTGCATCTCGGCATAGGAAATCAGACCGGTATCGGGCAAGCACAGCCGGGCGGCGGATACCGCAAAACCGCTCATGAAGCTGGCCTTGAAGCCCGCGCGTTCAATCAGCCGCGCCGACAGCGCATCGAAACAGGCGGGCGCCACGATGATGCCGGGCGCCGCCAACAGCTCGCGAAGCCTATCAGCGCTGGATGTCATGAACCGACCCCCTCAAACCTAAGTTTAGTCATAGCGTTTCGACGCCCAAGCGCAACGGCCAGTGCGCGCCTCAATCATGTAGTGCCGAGTTGACGGTGTGGCTTTCGCGGTCATCCATCCCGACCAGAAGCGACAGGCGGAATAGCGTGCCGTCTTGATCGCTGCGCACCAATTCGATATCGCCACCGTGGCCGCGCATCAGATCGCGCGCGATCGACAGGCCGAGCCCCGTCCCGCCGCTTCGGGTCGAACCCGAGAAGGGCTGGAACAGCGAACCGCGGACCCGCGCCGGCAGGCCGGGCCCGTCATCGACAACATCGATCAGCGCGTGGCCGTCGGTTTCCATCCCGCTGATCGTAACCTTTGACGCGCCGGCCTCGAAAGCGTTGCGGATCAGGTTGAACAGAACCCGGAACATCTGGTCACGATCGGCATGCAGGACGATGGCGGGATCGACGCGATTGTCCAGCACCACCTCGCTATCGCCCATGGCGACGGCCGAGGCGGCGACCTCATCGACCAACACCCGCAGCGGAAACTGTGTCAGCTCCAACTCTTCGGCGCCTTCCAGGACGAAGCCAAGCGTGCGTTCGCACAACGTGACCGCGCGATCGATAGCGCCCATCAGCGTCGGCGCGATTCGCTTCACCTTGGGATCGTCGCTCAATTCAACATGATCCGAGACGAGCTGCGCGGTCGCCAGGATGTTGCGCAAATCGTGATTGATCTTGGTGACCGCGGTGCCAAGGGCCGCGAGCCGCGTCTTCTGGGTCAGCGCCGAGCGCAGTCCGCGCTGCATGCCGGCGAGCTCGCGTTCGGCGATCCCAAGCTCGTCGGTGCGCTCGCCGGGCGTCACCAACCGGCGCGCGTCCTCGGGATCCTCGCGGAACGAAATCATGGCCGCCATCAGGCCGTGCATCGGCCGCACGAACAGCCAGTGCAGGCTGATGAAGACCAGCACCGCGGTGGTCAGTGAGATAACAATGGAAAGGGCGAGAATGCGCCACGAATAATCCAGCATCGCGGCACGCAGCGGCGCTTCGGCGATCACCGCCTCGACGACCACGTCCGGCGCCTTGGGAGAAACGCCGATAACGCGCAGCACGCGCTCGCCATCGCCGGCCAGCACCGCGAAGGCCTGTCCGATCAGGCCAAAAAACCCGGCGTGCCGCAGATCATAGATAGCGTCGATTTTGGGCGGCATGTCGGCGCTCAACATCAGCGCCTTGCTGGCTGGCCGGTGCAACACGATGCCATATGCTCCCGCATGGTCGAGCAGCTTGGCGCGAAGCTGGGCGCTGACCATGTTGTCGGGCGGCACCTCCAGCGCCAGGCTGGCGAGGTGGGCGGCGGCGACGCGTTCTTGCAGGTAGACCAGACGAAAGCGCCCGACGGATGGCGCGTATATGAAAACCTCGCTCAGCATCACGAAAAATACGGTGAGCAAAAGCAGGCGGGCGGACAGTCCAAACCGTCGCCGCGAAGGAAATGGATCCTCAGGTTCCATGTGGTGGAATATACAGAAGGTTTCCAGTAAGCGGTATCCGTCTTACCGCCCCACATGATCGGGGAAGGGCGTCGCGGCCAGATTGGCCACGACGCCCTTGTCCCTTAGTCCGAGCGCGCTCGCGTCAGCGGCGCTTGGCGGCGCAGGGGTTGCAGCCCTTCTTGGCGGCGCAGGGGTTCTTGGCGGCGCAGGGATTGCAGCCCTTCTTGGCGGCGCAGGGGTTCTTGGCGGCGCACGGGTTACAGCCCTTCTTGGCTGAACACGGGTTGCAGGCTGCGATCTGGACGCCGGCGGATTTTGAATAATCGGCGGCGGCGGCGGGCAAGGCCGTGGTCGCCGCGGCCAGAGCAGCAATGCTCAGAATGGTGACGGTTTTTTTCATATCCATGATGGTCTCCTGTTGGGGTAAGTGATTCGGGGCTTGTTTTTAGCGACGTGGCCGCCGGCGACTGCACACCGATACGAACCAGGCAGGCCTAAGATAACGATGGCCGGAAACATTTACCCATCAACCACGGTCAACTTGTCGTGAGATGCGAGAGAGCAAAATATCCTGCTTTAACCGAGCTTGAGCAGGAGACGCACCAGCATTCTGGTCCGCGCGCCGAACAGCGACGGCAGGAAATAGGATCCCGCGGCCCGCTTGTTGATTTCGCCCAGTGTCGGGTAGGGCAGGATAAGGCCGGCCACCGCGCCGATTTTCAGACGCCGGGCGATCGGTAGGCACCAGGGCTGGATCAGCTCGCCCGCCGCCTCTCCCACCATGCCGGCGCCAACCACAACGCCGCGCCTGGTGGTGATCACCTTGAGCAGCCCCTCGGTCTCGCGCTCGGCGCGCGCGCGGTCATTGTCGGCGAACGGCGCGCGCAAAATTCGAATTTCGCCATGACGCGCCCGTGCCTGGGCTTCGGTCATGCCAACCTGGGCCAACTCGGGCGCGGTATAGGTGACCCAGGGAAGCGCGCGGTAATCGACCTTGGCGGGCAGCCGAAACAGCGCATTGCGGATCACGATGCCCGCGTGATAGCCGGCGACATGGGTGAATTTATAGCCCTCGGCGGCATCGCCGATGGCAAATACCCGCCGGTTGCTGGTCCGCAGCCTGGCGTCGACCTTGATGCCGTTCGGACCATGGTCGATGCCCGCACTGTCGAGATCGAGCCCATCGAGGTTCGGCACCCTACCGACCGCGAGCAGCAAATGCGAGCCGGTGATCGCAAGCGCCTGTCCTTCCTTTTCCGCCTCGACCACGACACCGCCGGCGGCGGCCGCGACGCGCGTGACCTTGGCGCCTTCATGGACCGAAATACCCTCGCGCTCAAAGGCGCGCCGGACCACCTCGGCGAGTTCCGGATCGTCATTGCCCAAGGCCACGAGGCCTTCGATCACGGTCACCTGGGCGCCAAGCCGGCGATGCGCCTGGGCCAGTTCCATCCCGATCGGCCCACCACCGATGACGATCAGATGGTCGATCGGCCTTGCATTGTCGAAAATGGTTTCGTTGGTGAAGAACGGCGTCTGGTCGAGCCCGGGAATTGGCGGAACCAAAGGCCGGGACCCGGTCGCGATCACGATTCTCTTGGCCTCGATTTCGCAATCGCCGGCCGCCACCCGGCGCGGAGCGACAAACCTTCCCTCGGCGCGGATCACGCGAACGCCGAGCCCGGTGAAGCGATCTTCCGAATCATGCGGCGCGATCGACGCGATCACGTCCTGGACATGATCGTGCACGGCCTGGAAATCGATCTCGGGCGCCGCCGCGCGAACGCCGAACCGACCGGCGCCACGCACCGCCTGCGCGGCATGCGCCGCGGCGATCAGCGATTTCGACGGCACGCAGCCGGAATTCAGGCAGTCGCCCCCCATCTCGCCGCGTTCCAGCAACGTCACGTCGGCGCCCATCTGGGATGCGCCCGCGGCCAGCGACAGCCCGCCCGAGCCGGCGCCGATAATGCACAGATCCGTGGTGATTTTTTCTGTCAGGACCGTAACGCCTTCAATTTGGCATAGGCCACCGGCACCAGCGCCAGCAGCGCCAGCCCGATAACCGGCAGCAGGAAGCGCAGCTCGAAGATGGTGCCGAGATCGACATCCTTGCCCGCTTCGAGCACGGCCCCGACACCGTCGCCAACCATCGAATAAACCACCGAACCGGGGATAATGCCGATAAACGTGCCAATAAGGTAAGTCCTCAGCCTGACGCCAAGGAATGCGGGTACCAGATTGACCAGCCAGAAGGGAAATACCGGCACGAGGCGCAGGAACAGCATATAACTCAGCGCATCGGCGCGAAATCCATCCTCCATGCGGCGGATCGCGCCGCGCGCCCGGGCGCGCAGAAAATCGGCAAGCGCATAGCGTGCGGCAAGAAACACCGCCCCGGCACCCACCGTCGCCCCGATCACGGTCAGGACAGCACCCAGCCAGGGGCCGAACAGAAAACCGCCAGTGATTGTCATCACCGCCGCGCCAGGAACCGAGAACGCGACAATGAGGGCATAGGAGGCGGCGAAAACAACGCAGGCCACCAGCCCGATCTCGGCAACCCAACCGGTCAGTATCTCCCGGTTATCGCGCAATGAATCGAGTGAAATATATTGGTTGAATCCGAACGCAACAAATACAACCAACCCAATGACCAACGCCAGAAGCGGCAAAAATCTCGCCAAGGACAGCGGTGGCTTGCGCCCTGGCGGCTCATTAATCTGGTCGGTCAACCCAGTCTCCCGCGAAATCCAACGCTGATGCCGCCATGGATTCATTTCGTTCCGGCGATCAGGCGCGACATTATTGAACATGTTTCCGGCCCGTTTCAATCCATCCGCGGGGCTAATACCAATTATCTGGTCCCTGTCGGGCGCTAGGCCAATCAACAGAAGCGCAACTAACCGTGAGGTAGGGCGAACAAGGTGCGTTGGCGCGATTGACTTCCCGCCTCTTGTTCTCTATACACCGCCCGACTTTCAATCCAATTCGCCGAACGGGGTTCAGCCGTGAAACGCACATTTCAGCCAAGCGTTCTGGTCCGCAAACGCCGCCACGGATTCCGCTCGCGCAAGGCCACTGTTGGCGGGCGCCGGGTTCTGGCAAGCCGTCGGGCCAAGGGCCGCAAACGACTTTCCGCCTGATCTATGGGCGAGGCGCCCGAGCGCCTCAGGCGGCGTCACGAGTTTCTTGCGGTTGCGCGACGCGGTCGCCGGGTAGCCGCGCCTGGCGTCGTGCTGCAGGCGTGGCGGCGCGAGGGCCGCGAGGGTGACGATGATCGTACCGCGCGCGTGCGAGTCGGCTTCACGGTCAGCCGCAAGGTCGGTGGGTCGGTGGTGCGCAATCGGGCGCGGCGCAGGTTGCGCGCGGCGGCAGGCGAGGTGCTTATCAACCATGCCGCGCCGGGCCATGATTACGTGCTGATCGGGCGGGGTGCGACACCCCGGCGTCCCTATCCGGCGCTGTTGAAGGATCTGGAGACCGCCATGCGTAAGCTGGGCGTCTGGCGCGAGGAGACGCGGGACGGGTCGGAAGCAAGAGAAACCGGGACATGACCGCGTTACACACCCTGAACCGAAGCTTTCTGCGCGGGTTGATCCGCATCTACCAGTGGGTGATTTCACCCCTGTTCCCGGGCAGCTGCCGATTCGAACCGAGCTGTTCGCACTATGCCGTCGAGGCCATTGACCGGCATGGCGCTATGCGCGGTATATGGCTGACGGCATGCCGCATCGCGCGCTGTAACCCGTGGGGCGGGGCGGGGCTGGACCCGGTTCCCGACCCGCCGCTCACCCGAAACCACCCCCGGCATTCCACCGGCGCTTAAGCAAGGACGACCGAGACACGATGATGGAACAGCGTAACCTTTTGCTCGCGGTGGTGTTTTCAGTGGGCATCCTGATGATGTGGCAGTTCCTCTATGAACAGCCTCGGATGGAAGCACAGATGGCGGCAATCGAGGCCGAGCAGGAGAAGGCAAAGCTCAACCCGACCGCCGCGCCGAAACCCGGAACGGCGGTCCTGCCAGTTCCCGGCGCCCAGGCCCCGGCGGTTGTGCCAGGCATCCCACCGACCAGCGCCGTGCCGAGCGCCCCACCGTCATTGGGCGCTCAGCTTCCCGCCGCCCCGGTGGTTGGCGCGCCCGAGACCCCGGCGAAAAAGCGCGCCGCGGTGCTGCGCCTGACGAAGCGTATTCTCATCCAGACCCCGCGGCTGCAGGGCTCGATCCAGCTCAAGGGCGGGCAAATCGATGACCTGACGATGC
>JAZFSB010000173.1:0-3125 GCA_036445935.1 Alphaproteobacteria bacterium
CGGCGCGTGGCGGCGCGTCGTATTAACATGGTGGCCCGACCTCTGGATGACGGTAGGCGGGGAAGGTGCGGGTCTGGCCCGGCGATTGTGCCGGGTTTGGGCTCGTTTGACATGAGGGAGTGACGGCGATGGCCGGCAAATGGAGCCCGTCGAGCTGGCGGGACAAGAACATTAAGCAGGTGCCGGTCTATCCGGACCCGGCCGCGCTGGCCGAGGTAGAGACGCGCCTGCGCAGCTACCCGCCGCTGGTTTTCGCGGGCGAGGCCCGGCGCCTTCGCGCGTCGCTGGCCGATGCAGCCGAAGGCCGCGCGTTCCTTTTGCAGGGCGGCGACTGCGCCGAGAGCTTCGCCGAATTCCATCCCGACAATATCCGCGACACTTTCCGCGTGCTGCTGCAGATGGCGGTCGTGCTGACCTTCGGCGCGTCGTGTCCGGTGGTGAAGGTCGGGCGCGTGGCTGGCCAGTTCGCCAAGCCCCGGAGCGCCGATACAGAGACCATCGATGGCGTCGAGCTGCCCAGCTATCGCGGCGATTCCGTCAACGGCATTGAGTTCACGCCCGAAGCGCGCGCGCCGGACCCTGAGCGCATGGTGCAGTCCTACAACCAGTCGGCGGCGACGCTCAACCTGCTGCGTGCCTTTGCCCAGGGCGGCTATGCCGATTTGCATCAGGTGCATCGCTGGAATCTGAGCTTTGTCGAGCAGAGCCCGGCGGGCGAGGCCTATCGCGACCTTGCCGAGCGGCTGGAGGAAACGCTGGAATTCATGGCGGCCTGCGGGCTGACGTCGGAGACCACGCCGCAGATCCGCGAGACCGAGTTCTATACCTCGCACGAGGCGCTGCTGCCGGGCTATGAGGAATCCATGACCCGGATCGACAGCACGTCGGGCGATTGGTACGACACGTCGGCTCATATGCTGTGGATCGGCGACCGCACGCGCGATCCCGACGAGGCCCATATCGAATTCCTGCGCGGCGTCGCCAACCCGGTCGGCTGCAAGGCCGGGCCCAGTCAGGACGGCGACGGGCTGCTGCGCGTGATCGATGCGCTCAACCCCGACAACGTGCCCGGCCGGATGACCGTGATTACCCGCATGGGCAATGATCTGGTCGAGGAAAAGCTGCCCGCCCTGATCCGCGCTGTCGAACGCGAAGGGCGTTCGGTCGTGTGGTCGTGCGATCCCATGCACGGCAATACCGTCAAGGCCGCGAACGGCTTCAAGACGCGCCCCTTCGACCGGGTGCGCGACGAGGTCGAACGCTGTTTCGCGGTGCATCGCGCCGAAGGCAGCTATCTCGGCGGTGTGCATCTGGAACTGACCGGCCAGAATGTCACCGAATGCGTCGGCGGCGCCCAGGCGATCACCGAGGCCGGGCTGGGGGACCGCTATCACACCCATTGCGATCCCCGGCTCAACGCCGACCAGTCCATTGAACTCGCCTTCCTGATTGCCGGTATGATCAAGCAGGATCGCCAGGCGCAGAACGGAACTCACAAGCAGGCGGCGGCGGGGTGAGAACCTGATACGGGGCCGCGATCGTGCGTGCTTCGAGACGCCCGCTCTCGCGGGCTCCTCAGCATGAGGTTGAATTTTTATGCCATCCAAAATATTCCTCAGCCTGAGGAGCGCGGTCGGGCGTAAGCCTGGGCGGGCGTCTCGAAGGCCGCAGGATGTTCAGGGCACCCCATCACCATTTCCGAGACGATTGAACCCATGACCGACCGGCTGACCATCGCGCTTGCCCAGCTCAACCCGACCGTCGGCGATACCGAGGGCAACGCCGCGCTGGTGCGCGATGCGCGCGCGCGGGCGGCGGCCCAGGGCTGCGACCTGGTGGTGACGAGCGAGCTGGTGATCCCGGGCTACCCGCCGGAAGACCTGGTGGTGCGCCCGTCTTTTCAGGAAGCCTGCGCGCGGGCGGTGGACGCGCTGGCGGCGGAAACCGCCGACGGCGGCCCGGCGCTGCTGATCGGCTCTGTCGTCGTCGAGGATGGCAGGCCCTACAACGCGGCTTTGCTTCTTGATGGCGGCAAGGTGGCGGCGGTGCGTTACAAGCACGACCTGCCCAATTACGGCGTGTTCGACGAAAAGCGCGTGTTCGCGTCGGGGCCGCCGCCGGGCCCGATCAATTTCCGGGGCGTCAGGCTCGGCGTCATGATCTGCGAGGATATGTGGCAGCCCGACATCGCCGAATGCGTCGAGGAATCCGGCGCCGAGATTCTGGTGGTGATCAATGGCTCGCCATTTGCGCTCGACAAGTGGGACGAACGGCTCAACCTCGCGGTCGCCCGCGTCGGCGAAACCGGCCTGCCGATGATCTATGTCAATCAGGTCGGCGGCCAGGATGAGCTGGTTTTCGACGGCGGCTCTTTCGTGCTCGACGCCGCCCGCCGGATGCGCGCCCGGCTGGCCGACTGGCGCGAAGGGCTGGCCGTGACCGAATGGACGCGCGGCGACGATGGCTGGAACTGCGCCGACGGCGACTGCGTCGCCACCGAGGAGCGGCTGGCCGGGATCTATTCGGCGATGCAGCTGGGCTTGCGCGACTATGTGCGGAAGAACCGTTTTCCGGGCGTCATCATCGGGCTCTCTGGCGGCATCGATTCCGCGCTGACGGCCGCCGTCGCGGTCGATGCGCTGGGGCCTGACAAGGTTCATTGCGTGATGATGCCGTCGCCCTATACCTCGCGCGACAGCCTTGAGGACGCGGAAGCCATCGCCGAAGCTATGGGCGTGCGGCTCGACAGCATCAATATCGGTCCCGCGATGGATGCGTTTGACCGGATGCTGGCGCCGTCCTTCAACGATCTGCCGGCCGATACCCCGGAAGAAAACATCCAGGCGCGCTCGCGCGGGCTGACGCTGATGGCGCTGTCCAACAAGACCGGGGCGATGGTGGTCTCGACCGGCAACAAGTCCGAGATGTCGGTCGGCTACGCCACGCTTTATGGCGACATGTGCGGCGGCTTCTCGGTGCTGAAGGACGTTTACAAGACCGACGTGTTCGCGCTCTGCCGCTGGCGCAACGACAACCTGCCGGCCGGTGCGCTCGGGCCGGACGGCGACGTGATGCCCGACCGCGTCATCACCAAGCCGCCCTCGGCCGAGCTCAAGCCGGACCAG
>JAZFSB010000174.1:0-7394 GCA_036445935.1 Alphaproteobacteria bacterium
GATCGCGCGACGCCAGCGCGGCGACCATGCGCGCATCGGCCCAGTCACTGAACGCGGCGATCGCATCACGCGCGCCACCGGGAAAGTAGCGCCCGATGTCAGCCGGCGTCATGCCGGCATCGCGCGCGCCGGCCTCCAGCGCGGCCTGGCCCCAGCCATCGAACGCGACATGCGCCAAGGCGGCCAGCAAAAGCCGTTCCTTGGCGGCGGCGCGCGTATCACCGGTCATTCGGCGTCAACGGCCTCGACCGCCTCCATCTCCGCATCCTCGTCCTCGTCCTCGTCCTCGTCTCCGCCAAGCGACGGCAGCCCGTTGTTCTGGGCTTCTTCGGTGAACACCAGCAGCGACAGGTCGTCCATGCGCATCGGGTAGAGGATGCCGTCGAGATGATCGAATTCGTGCTGAAACACGCGGGCGTGGACCCCGGTAGCCTCGCGCTCGATCTTTTCGCCGGCCGGCGTGAAACCCTGGTAGCGGATATGGGTGTAGCGCGGCACCGCTCCGGTCAGGCCGGGTACCGACAGGCAGCCTTCCCAGTTGATCGCCATTCCGTCGTCGAGCGGCGCCCAGACCGGGTTGACCAGCACGGTCAACGGCGAAAATTCGCTGTCCGGCACTTCGTCCTCGTCGTCCATTGGCTCTTGCAGCGCGGCGAAGATCATCACGCGCTTGGGCACATGGACCTGCGGCGCGGCCAGCCCCGCCCCGCGTGCATCGCGCAGGGTCTCCAGCATGTCCTCGACCAGCACGCGAATCTCGCGCGCCGTGGGGTCGGGCACCTCGTCCGCGCGGCCGCGCAATATCGGGTGTCCCATGCGGGCTATTTTCAGAATCGCCATGACATCGATATGGGGTGACGGCGCGGATCGGTCAATTGCCGGGGCCGGCTTATACCAAGGCCTGGAGAATTTGCTCGGTCATCTTCTTGGCATCGTCGAACAGCATCATGGTGTTGTCGCGGAAGAACAGCTCATTATCCACGCCGGCATAGCCCGACGCCATGGAGCGCTTGACGAACAACACCGAGGTAGCTTTCTCGACATCAAGGATCGGCATGCCGTAGATCGGGCTCGCCGGGTCGGTCTTGGCGGCCGGGTTGGTAACATCGTTGGCGCCGATCACGTAGGCGACATCGGCGGTGGTGAACTCGTGGTTGATCTCATCGAGCTCGAATACCTCGTCATAGGGAACGTTGGCTTCGGCCAGGAGCACATTCATATGACCCGGCATGCGTCCGGCCACGGGATGGATGGCATACATCACGGTAACGCCTTCGGCCTTCAGCGTATCGGCCAATTCGCGCAGCGCGTGCTGGGCCTGGGCGACCGCCATGCCATAGCCCGGCACGATGATGACCTTGGCGGCGTTTTTCATGATGAAGGCGGCGTCTTCGGCGCTGCCCCGGTTCACGTTGCGGTCGCCGCCGGCGGCCTGCCCAGCAACATCCGCCTCGGCCCCGAATCCACCAAGAATGACATTGAAGAACGACCGGTTCATTCCCTTGCACATGATATAGCTGAGGATCGCGCCGGACGAGCCGACCAGCGCACCGGTGATGATGAGCAGCGAATTGCCCAGCGTGAAGCCAATGCCGCAGGCCGCCCAGCCGGAATAGGAGTTCAACATCGAGATGACGACCGGCATGTCGGCGCCGCCGATCGGCAGGATAATCAGGAAGCCGAGCAACAGCGACAGCGCAACCAGCGCCCAGTAGGCGGTATAGGATTCGCTGACCGAAAACCACGCCACCAGCGCGACGCCCGCGATGCCGAGCAGCGCGTTCAGCGGATGCTGGCCGGGAAACACCAGCGGCGCGCCCGTTACCAGCCCCTGGAGCTTGGCAAAGGCGACCAACGAGCCGGTGAAGGTAATCGCCCCGATGGTGGCGCCGATCGACATTTCGATCAGGCTGGCGGTCTTGATGTTGCCGATTATGCCGATGCCGTAGGCCTCGGGCGCGAACAGGGCCGCGCTGGCCACGAACACGGCGGCAAGCCCGACCAGCGAATGGAACGCCGCGACAAGCTGGGGCAGCGCGGTCATCTGGATTTTGAGCGCGATCACCGTGCCGATCGCGCCACCGATCAGGATGCCGGCGATGATCCAGCTATAAGACAGCACGCCTGGGCTCGCCAGCGTGGTGCCGATCGCGATCACCATGCCGATGATGCCGACCATATTGCCCCGACGCGCGGTCACCGGCGATGACAGTCCGCGCAGCGCCAGGATGAAACAGATCGCGGCGATCAGATAGGCAAGCCCGGTCAGCTCTGACGACATGAGCTTTCCCTCAGTCCTTCTTGCGGAACATCTGCAGCATGCGCTGGCTGACGATGAATCCGCCGAAGATATTGACCGATGCCAGCACCACGGCGATGAAACCCATGATCTTGGAAAAACCGACATCCGCCGGACCGGCGGCGATCAGCGCACCGACGATAATCACCGACGAGATTGCGTTGGTAACGCTCATCAGCGGCGAATGCAGCGCCGAGGTCACGTTCCACACCACGTAATAGCCGACGAAAACAGCCAGCACGAAGACGGTGAACATCATGATCAACGACTGGCTGGCCGTGCCGGCAGCCGCGCCTTCCATGGCGCGCGCGATGGTTTCGGGATTCATCGTTAGCTGGCCTTTGCTCTCACTTCTTGCGGCACGAGATCGGGATGGACGATTTCGCCGTCGCGGGTAATCAGCGTTCCCTGGACGATTTCGTCTTCCCAGTCGATGGCAAGATTACCGCTTTCCGCATCAACCAGCGGCATGACGAAATTCAATACATTCTTGGCGTACATCGCGGTCGCATCGGTTGCCAGCCGGCTCGGTACGTTGGAATGTCCGACCAGCGTGACACCATGCTTGACCACGACCTGGTCGAGTTCGCTCAGCGGGCAGTTGCCGCCGGTCTCGACCGCCAGATCGACGATCACCGAACCGGTCCGCATGTGTTCGACCATTTCCTCGGTCACCAGCACGGGGGCGGGCTTGCCGGGGATCAGGGCGGTGCAGATCACAATGTCGTTCCTGATCACCGCTTCGCGCAGAACCGCTTCCTGCTTTTTCTGATAATCCGCACCCATCTCGCGGGCGTAGCCGCCCTCGGTTTCGGCATCCTCGGCGGCTTCCTGATCAACCTCGACGAACTTCGCGCCCAGGCTTTCTACCTGCTCCTTGACCGCCGCGCGCACGTCATAGGCCGAGACAATGGCGCCCAGGCGGCGTGCCGTGGCGATCGCCTGCAGCCCGGCAACGCCAGCGCCAAGCACCAGCACGCGGGCCGGCGGAATGGTGCCGGAAGCGGTCATCATCATCGGGAAGGCGCGACGGAATTCAGCGGCGGCGTCGAGCACCGCCTTGTAACCGGCAAGATTGGATTGCGAGGACAGCACGTCCATCGACTGGGCCCGGCTGATGCGCGGCACCCTGTCGAGAGCGAACGCGGTCAGGCCCGATTTGGCATAGCGTTCAACCTCGTCGTGGCGGGTCAGCGCCGCAAGAATACCGATCAGGATGGCGCCCGGCTTCATCAGGGCAATTTCGTCCGGCCCATCGGCGCCGTCGAGTGGCCGGCGCACCTTGAGCACGATGTCGGCATCGCCCAGCGCCGACGCCTCGTCGGGAGCTATCGTGGCGCCCGCTTCGGCGAACACCTCGTCAGTCAGAGCGGCGCCCGCGCCCGCGCCCGACTCGACCGTGACCTGAAAGCCCAGTGAGATAAATTTCTTGATGGTATCGGGGGATGCCGCAACCCGTAATTCGCCGGGTCGGCGTTCCCTTGGAATAGCTATTTTCATATTATGTCAGGGACCGTCCCGACTGTTTGCCAAGTTTTTCAGTTGGCGCGCACAATGACGCGGCATTGCGATTATGCCAAGACCTATGTCACGCAATCGCGACCAGAATTGAACGAAATTCAATGAAATTCAGTTAATTTCCGTATAATCCCATCTTTGTGAAACATTTACGCCGACATCCCCAGCGCCGCGATGATGTCCTCGGCCTCGCTCCCGTCGTCTGAAGGGTTCGTCAGGCGCGGCAGGGCGATGACCGGCACCGGGTCGAGGAAGCGCCGCAACGTGGCGGCGCATTCTTCCAGCGGCACGGGGCTGTCCTCCGATTCGCTGACCACCAGCCCGGCCAGCTCCAGGCCGCGCAGGCGTACCGATTCGGCCGCCGTCAGCGCGTGGCTCAACGCGCCAAGGTAGGAACCACTCACCAGCAGCACCGGCCAGGCCAGCCCGGCCATCCAGTCGAGCACGGTTTCGTCGTCGGACAGCGGCGCCATGGCGCCACCGACGCCTTCCACGATCAGCGTGCCTTCGGTCTCGGCGGGTGCCGCGTAGCGGCAGAAGGCGACCAGCTCGCCGACATCGATTTCGCGGCCCTCGCGCACCGCCGCCATATCCGGTGAGATCGGCGCCGAAAACCGCCAGGGAGAAATCGCGCCGATCGACTCGCGGTCGGCCACCTCGTCCATGGCGGACAGGATCAGCCCGGAATCGGACGCCGCCATGTCGGCTGGATCAAAACCGCTGATCACCGGTTTGAGAGCCCGCGCCCAGTGGCCCGCGGCGCGCAACCGGCGCAGCAACAGGCAGGTGACGAGAGTCTTGCCGATACCGGTCCCGGCGCCGGTGACGAACAGCCGGCTCATGGCGCCAGCCCGATCTCGCGCACGGCGACGACAAGACGATCGATATCGGTCTCGTCATGCATGGCGGAAAAGGTGAAGCGCAGCCGCGCGGTGCCGTCCGGCACGGTCGGTGGGCGGATCGCCGTCACCAGAAAGCCGCGCGCGGCCAGGGCCGCTGACGCTTCCATCGCGGCCTCGGGCCCGCCCACGATCAATGGCACGATGGGGCTTTCGGCGGGTGGCAGGCGGAGCGCGCGGGTGAAGCGCCGGGCGCGCGCCAGCGGGGTCGCGACCAGGGCGGCGTCAGTCTCTATCAGATCCAGGGCCGCGATAGAGGCGGCGACGGTCGCGGGCGGCAGGGCGGTGGCGTAGATCAGGCTGCGCGCGCGATTAACCAGCAGCTCTCTCACCGGCTGGGACACGCAGACATAGCCGCCATACGACCCCACCGCCTTCGAGAGCGTGCCCATTTGCAGCGCCACGCGTCCGGTCACGCCGGCCTCTGCCGCGCTGCCGCGCCCGCCGCCGATCACGCCCAGCCCGTGCGCATCATCGGTCATCAGCCAGCAATCGAACTCGTCCGCCAGATCGCACAGATCGGCCAGCCTGGCGCGGTCGCCGTCCATGCTGAACACGCCCTCGGTCATGATCAGGCAGTGCCAGTGGCCGTCACGCAACGACGCGAGCAGCCGGCGGCAATCATCCATGTCGTTATGGCTGAAGAATTCGGTGCGTGCGCGGCTCGCCCGCATCCCGGCATGCATGCTGGCATGGACCAGCGCATCGGCAATGATCAGGTCGCCGTCGCCCACCAGGCTGGCCGGAATACCGAGATTGGCGAGATAGCCGCTGCCGAACACCAGGGCGGCCTCGGTCCCCTTGAGCCGCGCGAGCCGCTGCTCAAGCGCGCCATAAAGCGGGTGGTTGCCGGTTACCAGACGGGACGCTCCCGCGCCCGCGCCATATTTACCGATAGCCGCCCGCGCCGCCCGCTTGACATTGGCGTGCTGCGACAGGCCGAGATAATCGTTGCAGCAAAACGACTGCATCGGCTGGCCGTCGCGCGCGGCCGCGCCGTGTGCGCCCCGCGCGGTCTCGGCCAGCGAGCGGCGCAGCCCGCGCGTTTCCAACCTGGCCAGCGTGGTGCTGGCGAAGGCGTCCAGCCCAGTGAGCGGCGGCTGCCTGTCCATCGGTCGTAATTCCTTATCTTTGCCCTGCGCACAGCTTCACATAACTTGCTTGTTCGCCGGGCGTGACACCTTACTATAGGCCGGTCCCTGGGCACCATGCGATGGCAATGTCTTCCGCACTTCAAGATATCAAATCCCGCGCCACTGGCGGCGCACCAATCCGGCACGACTGGACCGAAACCGAAGCGGGGGCGCTGATGGCACTGCCTTTCGCCGAGCTGATGTTCCGCGCCCAGACGGTGCATCGCCAAAATTTCGATCCCAACGCGGTGCAGATCAGCACCCTGCTGTCGATCAAGACCGGTAGCTGTCCCGAGGATTGCGCCTATTGCCCGCAGAGCGCGCATTACGATACCGGGCTTGAGCGCGAGGCGCTGATGGCGACCGAAGACGTCGCCGCCGCCGCCCGGCGCGCGCGCGAGGCGGGCGCCAGCCGGTTCTGCATGGGGGCGGCCTGGCGCAGCCCGACCGATAGCGATCTTGAACAGGTTTGCGACATGCTCACCGCGGTGCGCGCCGAGGGGCTGGAAACCTGCGTCACGCTCGGCATGCTGACGGGCCCGCAGGCGCACCGCCTCAAGCAGGCGGGGCTCGACTACTACAACCACAACATCGACACCTCGCCGGATTATTACGGCGAGATCATCACCACCCGCAATTTCGACGACCGGCTGGAAACCCTGGCCCATCTGCGCGACGCGGAAATCAATGTCTGTTGTGGCGGCATCGTCGGCATGGGTGAAACCCCAGCCCAGCGCGCCGGCATGCTGGCGGCGCTGGCCTGCTTGCCAAAACATCCGGAAAGCGTGCCGATCAACATGCTGGTGCCGGTCGCGGGCACTCCGCTGGCCGACACGCAAGGGGTGGATGCGATAGAATTTACACGCACCATCGCCACCGCGCGCATCATGATGCCGCGTTCGATGGTGCGGCTGTCCGCCGGGCGCGCCGACATGACCGACGAAGCGCAGGCGCTGTGCTTCCTGGCCGGCGCCAATTCCATCTTCTATGGCGATACGCTGCTGACCACCGACAACCCGGTAGCCGACGCCGATAAAGCCCTGTTCGACCGGCTGGGAATCGAACCCATGACCGGAGCCGATGCCTGACCCCAGGCTGCGCCATTTGTGGCGCCCCTATACTCAGATGCAGACCGAGGCGGCGCCGCTGGTCGCGGTGGAAACCGACGGCGCGCGCATAAGGCTGGATGACGGGCGCTGGCTGATCGACGGCATCGCGTCCTGGTGGACGGCGGTTCACGGCTACAACCACCCGCACATCACCGCCGCGATCAAGAAGCAGATGGACGCCATGCCGCACATCATGTTCGGCGGGCTGACCCACGAACCGGCACTGGAACTTGCATCCCGGCTGGCCGCCCTGCTGCCCGGCGCGGGCACCGACGCGGCGCTGGGCCATGTTTTCTTCGCTGATTCGGGCTCGGTCGCGGTCGAGGTCGCGCTCAAGATGGCGGTGCAGTACTGGCGCAATGCTGGCGAAAGCGCGCGCGGGCGCATCGTCGCCTTCCGGGGCGCCTATCACGGCGACACCATGGGCGCGATGTCG
>JAZFSB010000175.1:0-3387 GCA_036445935.1 Alphaproteobacteria bacterium
CTGTCGCTGCCCGAGCACTATGCCGAGGTCGAGCGCCCTGACGCCATCACGGTGCGTTACCTGGACCAGGATAACGAAATCCGCGAGATGAACTACGCCATCGTCGCCGAACAATCGGTCGGCCAGATGTTCATCGCGGGCTTTATTCCCGGCATCCTGCTGGCGACAGCCTTTGTGCTCGGCATCCTGGTGATGTCCTACGTCGCGCCCAACTTCATTGGCGGCAACGCGAACCGGGCCGTGGAGGACGCGCTGCCCGAGATGAGCGGCTGGGAGATCGTCAAGCTGCTTATTCCGGTCGGGGTCCTGGTGATCGTGGTGCTGGGTGGGATCTATTCCGGCTGGTTCTCTCCCGAGGAAGCCGGCGCCGCCGGTTCGGCCGGGGCGCTCGCGATCGGGGTCATCAAGCGCCGCCTGAGCTGGGCCGGGCTGTGGCGCGTGCTGGTGGAAACCGGCCATATCACGGCCGCCATCCTGTTCCTGATCATCACCGCGTCGATGTATAGCCGGATGCTCGGCGTCGCCGGCCTGCCGACCCTGTTCAGCGACTGGCTGACCAGCATGGATCTGGGGATGGGCGCGCTGATGGCGATTTACGTGGTGCTGATGGTGCTGCTCGGCACGATCATCGAAACCGCGTCGATCATCCTGATCGTGGTGCCGCTGTTTCTCAACGCCATCGAAGCGCTGGGCGGCGATTTCGTCTGGTTCGGCATCGTCACCGTGATCGGCGCCGAGATCGGGCTGCTCACCCCGCCGCTCGGCATATCCTGCTTCACCATCAAGAGCACGATCCGGGATCCGTCGATCACCCTGACGCACATCTTCACCGGCGCTTTTCCGTTCGCGGTGATTATGCTGTTTGTGTTGATCCTGATTATTGTCTTCCCACAAATCAGCTTGGCATTGCTGTAGACTGAGACGACAACAAACAGGGTGTTACAATGCGCAACGTATCGGAAAAAACGCTGACGGAAGCCGCGGTCGCCACCATCGGCGACGATACCGACCCGCGCTTTCGCGAAATCATGACCGCGCTGATCCGTCATCTGCACGGTTTTGCGCGCGACGTGAACCTGACCCAGCCGGAATGGCTGGCGGCGATCGAGTTCCTCTACCGGACCGGCCGCAAGACCACAAAAAAACGCAACGAGTTCATCTTGCTGTCCGATACGTTGGGACTGTCATCGCTGATCGACATGATGGGCAGCCGCGCAAGCGCGGGTGTGGACGCAACGGAAACCAGCGTGCTCGGCCCGTTCTACATACCCGGCGCGCCGATGCTTAAAGTCGGCGGCGACCTGATCGGCGGCAATGACGGCGAACCCGGCATCGTGCATGGCAAGGTGCATGGGCCCGGCGGCGCCGCGATCGAGGGCGCGCTGATCGAGATCTGGCAGAACGCCGCCAATGGGCGCTATTCCAACGAAGACCCGGACCAGGACGATAACAATCTGCGCTGCCGGATGGTCAGCGGTTCGGGTGGCGCCTACAGCTTCACCACCATCCGTCCGGTGCCCTATACCGTGCCCCAGGACGGGCCGGCGGGCGTCATGCTGAACGCCATGGACCGCCACCCGTGGCGACCGGCCCATATCCATTTCAAGATATCCGCGCCCGGCCACGAGGATCTTGTTACCGAGCTATACCCGGATGACGACGCCTATATCGACCAGGACGCCGTATTCGGCGTGCGCGAATCACTCGCGGTTTCATTCCGGCGGGACAGCTCGGCGGACGCGGCGGCGCGACACGGGCTGACGGCGCCGTTTTTCGATCTGCATTACGATTTCGGGCTTCGCCCACTCTGACAACACCGATCTGAAGGCACCGACATGGGACGAATCTGGATGAGCCAGATGGTCGACGCGATCGCCGACCTTGGCCGACTGTATTTCGAGCGCCCCTCGAACGAAAACCCGCTTGAGGCCGCGCACCGGCTGTGCGCCGACCTGTTGTCCGAACATGGCGAGGCATCCGGCACCGCGCTGGCGCGCGAGGTGGTCGAGCTCTATGGCGGGCTGGAACGCGATGACCGGATCGCCTTTCTGGATATGCTCAATAACGACTTTGCCTGTGACACGGACGGGCTCGGCGATGCGATCGCGCGCTATAGCAGCGATGCGTCGCAGGACGCCTATCTGGCGCTGTGCCGCGCGGTAGAGGCGCCGCGCCAGGAATTGCTGCATCGCATCAACGCCGCCCCCAACGGTACCGCCGCCATTGTCGAGATGCGCGCCCTTCTGCTGGAGACACTGAAGGATCAGCCCGATTTTGCCACCCTCGATGCCGATTTCGGGCATCTGTTCGCATCCTGGTTCAACCGCGGCTTCCTGCAGTTCGAGCGTATTGACTGGCGCACGCCGGCGGCGACCCTGGAAAAGCTGATCAAATACGAGGCCGTACACGAAATCCGCGGCTGGACCGACCTGCGCCGCCGGCTGGCCGATGACCGGCGCTGTTTTGCATTTTTTCATCCGGCGCTGATCGACGAGCCGCTGATCTTCGTCGAGGTCGCGCTGGTCCAGGGCCTCGCCGCGCGCATTGAGCCGGTGCTCGACGCGCCGCCACCGGAGGCCGACGGCGAAGCGCCCGACACCGCGGTGTTCTATTCGATCAGCAATTGCCAGGCCGGGCTCGCCGGCATCTCCTTCGGCAATCTGCTGATCAAGCAGGTGGTGGACGCGCTCAATGCCGAGCTGCCGGAAATCCGCAATTTCGTGACCCTGTCGCCCATACCCGGCTTTCACGGCTGGGTCGATGAGCTGATGGTCGATACCCCGTCCGATTTCCTCGATGATGAGGAACGCGCGATGCTGGCCGACGCCAATTGGAGCGAAGATCCGGCGATCCGCGACCGGCTGGAAAAGCCGTTGATGCGGCTGTGCGCCGAATTTCTCACGAATCCGCTTGATGATGGGCCGCCACGCGATACCGTCGCGCGCTTTCATCTCGGCAATGGCGCATCGGTCGAGCGGCTGAACTGGGGCGCCGACCTGTCGCCCAAGGGGCTCGCCCAGTCGGCCGGTATCATGGTTAATTACCGCTACGACCCGGACAAGATCGTCGCCAACCATGAAGCCTATGTCGGTGAAGGCCGCATCGCGATCTCGTCCAGCGTCCGCGCCCTGGCATCCGCGCGCCGCTAGGGCGTTTTCCGCTCAGGCGGAAACGGCACTGGGCCGGTGCCGTAAGATCGGAAAACGCGCTAGAGCAGCGTGAGAGGACCTGGACGGATTCCAGCCTCGGTCCTCCGCCGTAATCTCCTCCATAAACTCTCCATTAAGCATTGTTATCGTATGTTATTGGCGGTTTGGTGAGATCAGGCGAAGTATATAAATGATTTAGAAAAATTAACTATCAAAATTAATCATAAAAATTAAGTAT
>JAZFSB010000176.1:0-2851 GCA_036445935.1 Alphaproteobacteria bacterium
CAACGCACGATGTTGAACCATTTGTCGTCACCCTGGCGCACGGCGGGGCCAAGCGGCTCCTTGGAAATGATTTCCGGCAGCACGACATGGGCCTTCGAATCCTTCAGCTTGAGCCGCTGCGCATACAACCCGGACTGATCCGTGGTGTAAACGTCGCAGCGCCCGGCATCATAGGCCGCGACCACCTCATCCGATTTCTCAAACACCACGGGCGTGTACTTCATCCGGTGGGAGCGGAAATAATCCGCCAGGTTAAGTTCGGTCGTGGTGCCGGCATTGATGCAGACAGCCGCCCCGTCAAGCTGACGCGCGCTTTTCACGCCGAGCGACTTGCGAACCAGGAATCCCTGCCCGTCATAATAGACGACGCCGGCGAAGTTGATGCCGAGCGCCGTGTCGCGCGTCTGGGTCCAGGTGCTGTTGCGCGACAGCAGGTCGATCTCGCCCGATTGCAGGGCTGTGAATCGTTCCTTGGAAGACAGCGGCGTGAATCGGACCTTGTTGGCATCCCCCAGCACGGCAGCCGCGACCGCGCGGCAGAAATCGACGTCGATCCCCGACCAGCGTCCCTTGGCGTCGGGCGAAGAGAAACCCGGCAGCCCCTGCGATGCCCCGCAGGACAGGTAGCCGCGCGCGCGCACCGTATCCAGCGTGTCGGCGCTGGCGCCGACTCCAATCAGCTGCACCGTCGCCAAAACGCCAAGCAGAATAAATCGCATTGGTCCCTCCATATCCATATCGAATTTTTGTATTACACTTGCCACAACGAGTCACTGTAACGGGGAGAAAACACGATGGGTGAGTATGCGTTGGGTCAGCCGGTTCCGCGGTCGGAAGACCCCCGTCTTTTGACAGGCGGCGGCCGCTATGTGGATGATGTCGAGCTGCCCGACACCTGCATCGGCTATATTCTGCGGTCGCCCCACGCACACGCCACCATCAACGCCATCAACACCGACGCGGCCGCGCGCGCGCCGGGTGTCCTGACCGTGCTGACCGGCGCGGACTGGGCAGCGGACGGGCACGGGTCGCTGCCGGTGGGATCGGGCCGCAAGCGCCCCGATGGCTCGCCGCTTTACGCCCCGCCGCTGCCCGCTTTGGTGAATGACCGGGTTCGCCGGGTCGGCGATTACGTCGCCCTGGTCGTCGCCGAGACGCTGAACCAGGCGAAGGACGCCGCCGAGCTGATCGAGGTCGATTATACGTCCCTGCCCGCCATCACCTCGACGGCGGATGCGCCCAAGGACGGCGCGCCGCTGGTCTATGACGATTGCGCCAATAATATCTGCTTCGTCCATGAAGGCGGCGACAGGCAGGCGGTCGAAGACGCCTTCGCCAAGGCCGACCATATCGTCACCCACGAGTTCGTCATCAACCGCGTCATGGCGTCCGCCATGGAGCCACGCGGCGCGACCGGCGCCTACAGCGCCGTCGAGGGCAGCTATACGCTTTACACAACCTTGCAGGGCGCGCACCCCTACCGCTCGACCGTGGCCGGGCTGCTCAAGGTGCCGGAAAGCAAGGTCCGCATCATCGCCGGCGATGTCGGCGGCAGCTTCGGCATGAAGTCAGGCGTCTATGCCGAAGGCATGCTGACGCTCTGGGCCTCGCGCAAGCTCGGCCGTCCGGTCAAATGGACCGCCGACCGCACCGAATCCATGCTCAGCGACTGCGCCGGGCGCGACAACGTGACGAAGGCCGAGCTCGCGCTGGATGCGGACGGCAAGTTCCTGGCCGAGCGCATCACCACCATCGCCAATCTGGGCGCCTATATCACGGCGTCCACGCCCAATCCGGCGGTCAACAATCTGGGCACGCTGGCCGGCGTCTACACCACCGGCGCCCTGTATGTGACTGTCACGGGCGTCATCACCAACACCAACCCGACCTGCCCCTATCGCGGCGCGGGCCGGCCGGAAGCGGCCTATGTGACTGAGCGGATCATCGATCTGGCCGCCGACGAGCTCGGCATCGATCCGGCCGAATTGCGCCGGCGCAACACGATTGCGCCCGACGCCATGCCCTACAAGACCGCGCTGACCTTCACCTATGATTGCGGCGAGTTCGAAAAGAACATGGACCTTACGCTGGAGATGGCGGATTACGCCGGTTTCGAGGAGCGCCGCGCGGCGGCGGCGAAAGCCGGCAGACTGCGCGGCATCGGCATTTCCAACACCATCGAGCGCGCCGCGGCCCCCGGCATCGAGGCCGCCGAGATTCGCGTCGACCGCACCGGGTCGGTGACCATCGTCAGCGGATCGTGCACCCAGGGTCAGGGCCATGAGACGGTCTACAAGCAGATCGTCTGCGACCGGCTGGGGCTCAGGCCCGAAGACGTGCATTACGTCTGGGGCGATACCGAAAAGGTGCCGTTTGGTCACGGCACCGGGGGGTCGCGCTCGGCGACGCTGGGTGGCTCGTCGATCATGCTGGCAACCGAAAAAGTGGTCGACAAGGCCAAGCTGCTGGCCGCGCATATGCTGGAAGCGGCCGTCGAGGATATCGAATTCGACGAAGGCACGTTCTCGGTCGCCGGCACAGACCGCACGTTGAACTTCGAAGAGGTCGCGCGCGCGGCGCCCAATCCGGGCAAGCTGCCGGCCGGCATGGAACCCGGGCTGGTGGAAGGCGCGGTCTATACCGCCACGATCATGAATTATCCCAATGGCTGTCATGTCTGCGAGGTCGAGATAGACCCTGATACCGGCGTGGTCGATGTACTCGACTACAATGTGGTCGATGATGTCGGCACGGTGATGAACCCCCTGCTGCTCAAGGGTCAGATCCATGGCGGTATCGGCCAGGGGCTCGGCCAGGCGCTGATGGAGAACGTCGTCTATGACGGTGACGG
>JAZFSB010000177.1:0-6311 GCA_036445935.1 Alphaproteobacteria bacterium
TATTGACGCCCAGGCCTTCCACCTGGCGCTCGATGAAATATGGCTTGTCGTCCGCAACGCCAACCGCGCCATCGACGAAGACGCCCCCTGGACGCTGCGCAAGACCGATGAGGTGGCGATGGGCCACGTGCTCTACACATTATGCGAGATCATTCGGCATCTCGCGGTCGTTCTGCTGCCTTTCATTCCGGAATCCAGCGGTAAGCTGCTGGATCAATTGGCGGTGCCCGCTGACAAGCGCGATTTCGCGGCACTTGAACAAACCCTAGCGCCTGGAACCACTCTGCCGAAGCCCGAAGGGGTGTTCCCGCGCTATGTAGAGGCCGAAACCTCGTAGGGTAGGACCGACATGCTGGTCGATAGCCATTGTCATCTCGATTTCGACGTCTTCGACGAAGATCGCGCCGAGGCGCTGGCCCGGGCGCGTGAGGCCGATGTCGGGCTGATGGTCACGATCTGCACCCATGTCAGCCGCTTCGCCGATATCCTGGCGCTGGCGGAAAGCGATCCCCGGCTATACTGCTCGGTTGGTATCCACCCGCATCAGGTGGCCGAGGAAGTCCGCGCTGATGCTGATGAGCTGGTGCGGCTGGCGGCCCATCCCAAGGTGGTCGGAATTGGTGAAACCGGGCTTGATTATTTCTACGACACCAGCCCGCGCGACGATCAGAAGGCATCGTTCCGTGTTCATATTGATGCTGCCCGGCGCACCGGCCTGCCGTTGATCGTGCACAGCCGGGACGCCGACGACGACATGATCGAAATTCTGCGCGACGAGACGGGGCAGGGCGCCTTTCCCTGCGTGATGCATTGTTTCAGCAGTTCGCGCACGCTTGCCGAGGCGGCGCTGGAGCTTGGCGCCTATATTTCACTGTCGGGCATCGTGACCTTCCGCAATGCGGAGGATTTGCGCGATATCGTGCGCGACGTGCCGCTCGATCGGCTGCTGGTAGAGACGGATTCCCCGTTCCTTGCCCCGATCCCAAACCGTGGCAAGCGGAACGAGCCCGCTTTTGTCGTCCATACCGCGCAATGCGGGGCCGATCTCAAGGGCGTATCAGTTGAAGACTTCACACAAATAACAACTGATAACTTCTTTAAATTGTTCGATAAGGCAGAACGCCCGACGGACGTCACGCGATGAAAGTCACCATCCTGGGCTGCGGACCCTCCGGCGGTGTGCCGCTGGTCGGTGGCAATTGGGGTGTCTGCGATCCAACCAATCCAAAAAACCGCCGGCGCCGGCCATCGATCCTGATCGAAGCCGACGATTTCAACCTGCTGGTCGACACATCGCCGGATCTCCGCGACCAGCTCATCGATGCCGGCACCGGCCGGGTCGATGCCGTGCTCTATACCCATGAACATGCCGATCACGTCATGGGAATCGACGATCTTCGCGGCGTATGGCGCGCGACCCGGCGAATGATCGATGTTTATGCCGCCGCCGACGTTTTGGACAGCCTGACAAAGCGCTTCGCCTATATTTTCGAAGGCAATCCGGATTCAGACCACGATATGTACCGGGCGTTGTGCCACGGCCATGTCATTGACGGCGCATTCACGCTGGGGCCGTTCGCACAAATCCTGCCGCTGGAACAAGATCACGGCATTTGTGCGTCGCTTGGCTTCAGGTTCGGTGATTTTGCCTATTCGACGGATGTGGTGCGCATGTCCGACGAAACGCTCGATGCGCTGGTCGGGATAGACACCTGGGTGGTCGATTGCCTGCGCAACGGTGCCGCGCATCCAACTCACGCCAATCTGGACGTCGTGTTGGGCTGGGTAGAGCGGGTGCGACCCAGGCGCACCATCCTTACGCACATGAACCACGACGCGGATTATGAGACGCTGTGCCAGGCGTTGCCGGAAGGCATGGAGCCAGCCTGGGACGGGCTGAGTTTCGATATTACCGGGCGCCAGGGATCAGCACCTAAGAAATTATCATAATATACATTATGCGACAAACGTGTGGGATGAACATGAGCGAAACCGGACCGAATATCCAGCCCCTCCTCGACGTCATGGCGCGGTTGCGCGATCCGGATGGCGGGTGTCCGTGGGACGTGGAGCAGGATTTCGGCACAATCGCGCCCTATACCATCGAGGAAGCCTACGAGGTGGCGGACGCGATCGAGCGGGGCGACATGCCGGCGCTTAAGGATGAGCTTGGGGATCTGCTGTTCCAGGTCGTGTTTCATTCCCGAATGGCCGAGGAAAAGCGCGCCTTTGCCTTCGGTGATGTGGTGGCGGCAATTACCGACAAGATGATCCGCCGCCACCCGCACGTGTTCGCCGATGCGGACATCCGCTCGGAAGCCGATCAAACCATCGCCTGGGAGGCGCAAAAGGCGGCGGAACGCGCGGCGGACAGTGCGCTGGACGGGGTGGCGCTGTCCCTGCCCGCCCTGATGCGCGCCGAAAAGCTGCAAAAGCGCGCCGCGCGGGTCGGGTTCGACTGGCCCGATCTTGCCCCGGTGACCGCTAAGGTGCATGAGGAGCTCGACGAAATCGCCGAGGCGGTCGCCGAAGGCCAGGCGCCGGCGCGACTGGAAGAAGAGGTCGGCGACCTGTTGTTTGCCTGCGTCAACCTGGCGCGCCATCTTGGCGTCGATCCCGAAAGCGCGCTGCGTGCCGGTAATACCAAGTTCGAACGGCGCTTTCACGGTGTCGAGGCGCGGCTCCGCGCCGATGGCAAGACGCCGGCCAACAGCACGCTCGATGAGATGGAAGCGCAGTGGGAAGCCACCAAGCGCGCCGAGAGCGAGGGCAGCGCTTAATAACCGGCACTTTCCCCTGTTTATACCAATTTCGTCATACGCGGGCTTGACCCACTGGTGTCCGGTTAAATCATCTACCCCCATATCGTCATACGCGGGCTTGACCCGCGTATCTTGTAAGTCATTGAAACAAATAGTGAAAACACGTGGAAAGAGATGCCCGGATCGAGTCCGCGCATGACGGATTTTGATTTGGGATGTTCGTGTCCCGGCGTAACCGCGCCACCCGAAAACCGCGCATGACGAGTTTTAATTCTCAGTCGCCGGTCAGCAGCAGCATCAGGCTGGAGGTATCGAAGCGCGCGCCGCCGCGGGCCTGGACGTTCTTGTAGAACTGATCGATCAGCGCCGTGGCCGGCAGTCTGGCCCCGTTGCGGTCACCTTCATCCAGGCAAATGCCGAGATCCTTGCGCATCCAATCGACCGCGAAACCAAAATCGAACTCGCCCTTCAGCATGGTCTTGCCCCGGTTTTCCATTTGCCAGGACTGGGCCGCGCCCTTTGAGATCACGTCGAGCACCAAATCGCCATCAAGCCCGGCGCGGGCGGCGAAATTCATCCCCTCGGCAAGCCCCTGGACCAGCCCGGCGATGCAGATCTGGTTGACCATCTTGGTGAGCTGTCCGGCGCCGGTCGGCCCCATCAACGTAACCGCCTTGCCGTAACAATCCATCGCAGCTCGGGCGGCGTCGAACACGGCCTGATCGCCGCCGACCATGACAGTGAGCTGGCCGCCTTCCGCGCCGGCCTGGCCGCCCGACACCGGCGCGTCTAGAAAGCAGAGCCCCTGCCCCTGGCCTGCCTTGCCGAGTTCGCGCGCGACATCGGCCGAGGTCGTGGTGTGATCGATCAGGGTCGCGCCCTTCCTCATGCCGGTGAAGGCGCCGTCGTCGCCCAGCACCACGGCGCGCAGATCGTCGTCATTGCCGACGCAGCAGAATACCAGATTGGCGCCCTCGGCGGCTTCGCGCGGGGTCGCGGCGGTATTTCCCTTGTGTTCCGCGACCCAGGCATCTGCCTTATCGCCGGTGCGGTTATAGACCGTGACGTCATAGCCACCCGCCTTGAGATGCCCGGCCATGGGATAGCCCATTACGCCGAGCCCAATGAAGGCCACCTTGCCGTTATTCGCCATCAGTCTGATCCCCTTGTGTCGTCGTTAACGACCTCACACTAGCGCGGGCGGGGCAACCCTTCCACCATGGGGCGGATGGTGTCGGCGACACCGTTCCACACGGTGCGCCCGCAGGCCGCGAGCAGCCCGTGGCGATCCGGTGCGCCGGGATTATAGCGCTGGCCATCGAGCCCTTCCGATACACCGCCTGCCTCGCGCAGGATCAGGTCGCCGGCGGCATGGTCCCAGGGGCGTAGTCCGCGGTAATGGGCAAAATGGCTTTCGCCGGCGGCGAGCTGGAGATATTGAAGCCCGCAGCAGCGTAGATTGACGATGCCGCCGAAGCGCTCGGCGATGCTCTTGTCCTCGCGCAGCCGGCGGCCAATAAATCCACTGGTTCGGTCGAGCGGGATGGCGTTGGCGGCGCGAAGCCGCGTAGTCCCGGACCAGGCGCCACCCCCCTCCTCCGCCACCGCGATGCGTCCCAGCGCGGGCGCCAGAATCCAACCTGCCCTGACCGCGCCGCCATGCCAGAAGGCCACGATCACCGCGAACCGGTCGCGCCCGGCCGCAAAATTCGACGTTCCGTCGATCGGATCGATGATCCACACCGGATCGGCACCCGTCAGGAGGCGGGCGATGTCGTCCTTGTGTTGGGCCATCTCCTCGGCGATGACGATCGAGCCTGGCAGCAGCGCGCAGAGCGCTTCGACCAGCCGGCGTTCACTTTCGATATCGGCGATGGTCGCGATGTCGCCCGGCTTTTTGTGCCAGACCTCATCGTCATCAAGGGTGCGAAAGCGCGACATGATTTCGCTATCGGCGATATCACGCATGATCTCCTCGACGCGGGCAATATCGGGCAGGTTAGCCATTTCGTCAGCCCTCGCCGCCAAACTGTTGCTCGAAGCGCGCCACGTCGGCATCATCCAGCCCGACTTTCATATGAGCGCTTTGCTCGTCATCTTCCCGGCTTAGAACCTCACCCCGGCGATACAGCCAGGCGATCGCGGCCCCGTCGCTAAGCTCGATGGAAACCTCCATCACGCGACGTCCCCGGGCCAGCCGGCCGTCGATCACGGCGGACAGCGCTTCGCACCCCTCGCCGCTCAGCGCCGACAGCGCTACGGCGTTATCGGTGTGCCGGGCGCGCTCGCGTTCCGCCGCCGCCGCGTCAGGCGGCAGCAGATCGAGCTTGTTGCGGACTTCTATCATGGATTCGAGGCGTTCCGGGGTAACCCCCAAATCATCCAGCACCGCCAGCACATCGTTCTTTTGGGCTTCGCTGTCAGCGTGCGCGATATCGCGTACATGGATGATGATATCGGCCTCAAGCACTTCCTCAAGCGTGGCGCGAAAGGCTGCCACCAGGGTGGTTGGCAGGGCGGATACGAACCCCACCGTGTCGGACAGGATGACGCGTCGGCCCGACGGCAGGTCGACCGCGCGCATGGTGGGATCCAATGTCGCGAATAGCTGATCCTGGGCCAGCACGTCAGCGCCCGACAGACGATTGAACAGGGTGGATTTGCCGGCATTGGTATAGCCGACCAGCGCCACCACCGGGAACGGCACGCGCTGCCGCGCCTTGCGGTGCAGCCCACGGGTCCGGATCACGCGATCAAGTTCGCGCCGGATGCGGGTAATACGGTCGTCTATCTGCCGCCGGTCGGATTCGATCTGGGTTTCACCGGGACCACCGAGAAAGCCGCTGCCGCCGCGCTGGCGTTCCAGATGGGTCCAGCTTCGCACCAGGCGACTGCGCTGATAGGACAGGTGGGCCAGTTCGACCTGTAGCCTACCCTCACGGGTGCGCGCCCGTTCGCCAAAGATTTCGAGAATGAGCCCGGTACGATCAATGACCTTGCATTGCCAGCTCTTCTCGAGATTACGCTGCTGCACGGGGCTAAGCGCCGCATCGATCACCACCACACCGATTTCGTTGGCCTCGACCAGGAAGCGGACATGCTCGATCAGCCCGGCGCCGAACAGAGTGCCGGGTTTGGGGCGCGGCACGGGAACTGTTTCGGAGGCGGCGACGTCAAGCCCAATGGCGGCGGCTAGACCGGCCGCCTCTTCAAGACATGCCTCGGCATCCCGCGCGCGCGCCACGTCCGACCGGCGTTCGGGATGCAGGACGACGGCCCGCATCGCCGACGCTCCCACGCCGGATGACGTTCCGTTTCTCACCTTAGACGTGCAATCTAATCATCGGCCTCCGCGGGTACGCCGTCTTCCTTCTCTTCGTCATAGAGCTGGATCGGGGCGACCGGCATGACGGTCGAAATTGCGTGCTTGTAGACGAGTTGGGAATGTCCATCACGACGCAGCAAAACACAAAAATTGTCGAACCAGGTGATAATACCCTGGAGTTTGACGCCGTTGACCAGGAATACAGTCACGGGCGCCTTGTTTTT
>JAZFSB010000178.1:0-4108 GCA_036445935.1 Alphaproteobacteria bacterium
TGAACCAGTTGACCAGCAGGCGGAACCCCTTGGGGCAGCCCTCGACCTCATCGAACAGGATGCTCGGCGTGCCCTCGTCATGACACATCACTTCAACGATCTGGCCGACATCGCGCTGCCAATTCGCACCCCGGACGATTTTGAGATCGCCCATGCGCTCAACCTCGGCCAGCCAGTCGCGCAGATCGCGGTATTGCAGCCGGCAGCTGGTATTTGTGTCCTTGTTCATAGAGCCACCAAAACGAAAATCGCCGCGCCGGCACAAGTCCGACGCGGCGTTCGTAATGTTACGAATCAGCCGGTATCACGGCTTTTCGCAGAGATGCGCCCATTTCTGCTGAAGCTCGCGCACCACTTCGGGCGGCGGCGAGTTGACCGCGGGAAATTCGTCCTTCCAGTGGAACGGACGGCACGCATCGATGATGGCGCGGGAGTTGGTCAGGTTGCCCTTTTCCTTCTCTTCCGGCGGAATGCGGGGATCCAGCGGCGTCGACCAGCAATTGTGGATGATGTCGATGGAAGTCGCCGGGTCCGAGCGGGTGATCATTGCCCAGATCAGCTCTTCCAGGTTGCTGACGTCGATATCGTCATCCACCACAATCACGTACTTGCCGGCATAGGCGCCGAGATGGCACATGGCGGCGACGTGGCCGGTCTGCATGGCGTGGCCCGGATAACGCTGCTTGATCGAAATGCCGAGCAGCATGCGGGCGGTGCCGCATTCATGCGCCCAGACGCCGGTGACGTCCGGCACACCGGCCTTGGCGATGTTCTCTTTCAGCGCCGCCGAGCGGGTGACCGCGCGGTAACGCGCCAGCTCATCGGGCGGCCGCAGCGGCGGGCAACCCAGCATGACGGGATCGTTGCGGTGATAGATCGCCTTGATCTCCATCACCGGCTCGGGCCGCACGTCGGAGCCGTAATAACCGGTCCATTCGCCGAACGGCCCCTCAAGCTTGCGGTTGTTGGGATGAATAAAGCCCTCCAGCACGACCTCCGCATTGGCCGGGAACGGTAAGCCGGTGTGCTTGCCTTCGATACATTCAACGGCCTGGCCGCGATAGCCGCCGAGGATATCGAGTTCGTTCTCATTGGGCGGCATTTCGGTGCAGCCCATCAGGAACGCCATCAGGTCGCCGCCGAGCACGACGCAGGCCGGCATGGATTCGCCGTTCGCCTCGTACTTGTCGCGGTGGATACGACCGTGCTTGCCGGGCGAGATATAGAACCCAACCTCGTTCTTGCCCTGAATCATCACCCGGTAGGTGCCGATATTGATCCAGCCGGTTTCGGGATCGCGTGTGACGTTATAGGAGCCGGTGCCGATGTAACGGCCGCCGTCCTTGTCGTGCCACAGGGGCGCCGGGAACTTCTCGACGTCGATATCGTCGCCCTCGAGGATGTTCTCGCAGACCGGACCGTCCTTGACGATCGTGTGCGGAATCGACTTGGCATCGCGCATATGCTCCATCACCGCATCGGTGAGCTCGAGCTTGTTCCAGTCGGTCGGAAAGCCCATGGTCATGTTGCGGCGCTTTCCGGCGAAGAAGTTGATCAGCAGCCGAAACCCGGGCGGGCAGCCCTGAACATTGTCGAACAAGATCGCCGGCGCGCTCTCATCATGGAGCACCACCTCGGCGACCTCGCCGATTTCCTTCTCCCAACTCAGCCCATCGACAACCCTGAGCTCACCCAGCTTCTCAGCCTCGACAATCCATTCGCGCATGTCCTCGTAGGTCAAGCGCGCGCCTACATTGGTGCCCGCATCGACGGCTGTCGCCGCGCCACCACTTTTCGCGTCTGCCATATATATATTCTCCCGGGAATGTTTGGCCCGCCCCTGGGCCGATAACCGTTTCCGGCGCACTTGCCGGAACGCCGGAACTCTATAGCCACCGCCGGGTTGAAACAAATACCGTGTCGGCATTATACTTATGCCAATTCGAGATATCGAAGCGCGCAGACCGGCTTAATGGCGACAATTCAAGGCGAAAATCAGCTTGGACCTTCGACAATTGAGATACTTCGCCGCGGTGGCGGAGCATGGCAGCTTCAGCGAGGCCTCGGCCCGGCTGCATGTCGCGCAATCCGCGTTGAGCCGCCATGTCGCGGCGCTTGAGCGCGAGCTGGGCGTCAAGCTGTTCGAGCGCCAGCCGCGCGGGGTAGCGCTGACCGCCTCTGGCGATCTGCTGGCGGAGCGGACACAGCGCATCCTGAACGATATAGAGACCGCGCGCGCCGAGGTCATGGCCCAGGCCCGGCTGCCCAGCGGCCAAGTGGTGATCGGCACAACATCGACTTCCAGCCGCATTCTCTATGGACCGCTGGCGGAACGTCTCGCGCGCGAATCCCCCAATGTACGGCTGCGTTTCGTCGAAGGCGTGCCCTATCTGCTGTTGGAGGGGCTCGATACCGGCCAGATCGACCTTGCCGTGATGGTCGACCCCGAACCGCGCGCCAGCCTGGTGCTGGAACCGCTGGTCACCGAACAGGAATTTCTGATCGGCGCCACCGGTGATTCGCGGCTGCCCGATCCCGCCTGCGACATTACCACGCTGGGTTCACTGCCGCTGATCCTGCTGCCACGCCCGGCCGGAAGCCGCATCAAGCTGGACCGCTTGGCGGCCGGGGCCGGGGTCACGCTCGACGTAACGCACGAAGTCGCCAATGTCGATTTGGTGAAGGATTTCGTCGAGCGCGGACTGGGTTTCGGCATCCTGCCGTTTTCATCGATCAGCCCGGGACTCCCCGACGGGGGCTACCGGGCCGCGCCGGTCAAGGGACTGACCATCACCCGCACCCTGGTACGCCGCGCCGATCGCGCACCGACACCGGCGATGGTCGAGCTGGAAAGGCTGATAAAAGACGAAATCGCCCGCATGATCGACGCCGGCGGATTTGGCGATGTAGATAGAGGTTGAGACGTTCGATCCGTTTCTTGCCCAAGGGCCAAAAAACGAACTGCGGCCTCACCGGCCGGTGGGCCACAGGCGTTCGGCGTTGCGCCAGGCGATCATTTCCGCGGCCTTTGGGTCGAGGCTGCCAAGGATGCGGCGCAGGCGCCGGACACGGCGGCGGTATTTGTCGTCGTCATAACGCCTGGATCCGAACCGGGCGTCGATACCGATCAAGAAGCGGTCGGGCATCGCCTCCATCAATTGCGCCCAGTCCTCGAACAGTCTTTTCCGTTGATTGACGATCGGCCCCAGATTGTCCCAGGCAAGCTTGCGGCCCGGCACCACGATTTTGATGTTCATCATCAGGCGGGGAAAAGCCTCCAGCAGGGCGCGGGCGTTGGTCGCGTTGGTCATCGCGGTGTGGGCCAGGATCATTTTGAGCCCCGGCGCCTCCCGGAACAGATGGGTGATGCCGCCAAAGACGCGGTCCTCGTGCGATTTGCCGTCCGGCGTAACCGGCTCGGCATGCAGATCGAGCCAGACGCCAAGGCGCGCGGCAAGCTGCGCCAGCCGCACCATGGGTACGAAATTCATGGGAAAGTCGAGCACCCACTGGCCGGGATGCTTTTCGAAATGGTGTGGGCCGATCTCGCCGATGCCGAGACAGCCGCCAGTGATCAGGTCGCGCTCCAGCCGGATAAGGCGCTTGTCCAATTCGGCGCGCTCATAGCCCGAGCGGTACGCGTCATGCATCCAGGTCGTGAAATAGCCGCTGCCGCAGAGCCGCCCGGCGCGCTTGCCCGCGATCCGCACGAAACGCCGCCGCGCCGCCGCGTTCTCGTCGCGCTCGTCATAACGCCCCTCGTTGGGGGTCGGCAGCACGAACAGCCTGCGAACGCCCGCTTGTTCCATTTCTTCCAGCACGGAAGACAGGTTAAGCCGGTCGCGGCGCTCGAAGATATGGGCGTGGGTGTCGATGATCGGGCCGCGGTAACGCGCGGCCTTCCCGCGTACCGGCCGATCCAGCGGCGCGCGTGACTTGTGGACCTCGAAGGCCGGCGGCGGTATTGGCGGGGCGCCACGCGCCGCCGCCGCGCCCTGAACAAGAAGCAGGACGGTGGTCAGGCTGCCAAGACAAAGCGTTCTTATCATCGGCCACACCGAAGGCGTTGATAGCACGCCCCCGGTATAGCCGAGTCCGGGTTAACGGG
>JAZFSB010000179.1:0-30093 GCA_036445935.1 Alphaproteobacteria bacterium
TTATCCGGGTCGAGCGCGTGTTTGACGGCGCGCATGACGGTAAGGGCTTCGCCATGTTCCTGGGCCAGCGCGCCCTGCTTGCCGAGGCCGACGCCGTGTTCGCCCGAGCACGTGCCGTCGAGCGCGATGGCGCGGGCGACCATGCGGTCGTTGAGCCGCTCGGCTTCGGCGAATTCTTCCGGGCGGTCGGGATCGAGCAGAAAGATGACGTGGAAATTGCCGTCGCCGACATGGCCCAGCATGGTCGCCATGGCGCCCGAGGCGTCGATATCGGCGCGGGTTTCGGCGATACACTGGGCGAGCGCGCCAATCGGCACGCACACGTCGGTCGACCAGGCGCGCGCGCCGGGGCGAAGGGCGAGCGCCGCGTACAGCGCATCGTGGCGCGCCTGCCACAGACGGGTGCGGTCCTCGGTTCGTTCGGCCCAGCGGAAATCGGCCCCGCCATGCTCGGCGGCGATGGCCTCGACCGCTTCGGCCTGCTCACGCACCGCGCGCGCCGTGCCGTTGAATTCGAGAAACAATGTCGGCGCGGCTTCGTAATCGAGCCCGGCATAACGGATACAGGCGTCCATCTGCACCTCATCCATCAGCTCGATGCGGGCGATCGGAATGCCGCACTGGATGGTCGCGATACAGGCGGCGACCGCGGCCTCCACGGTGGCGAAGGCGCATACGGCCGCCGAGACCGCTTCGGGCAGACCGTGCAGGCGCACGGTTGCTTGCGTGATCACGCCCAGCGTGCCCTCGGCGCCGACGAACAGGCGGGTGAGATCGTAACCCGCCGCCGACTTGCGCGCGCGGCCCCCGGTGCGGATTACCCGCCCGTCGGCCAGCACGACCGTAAGGTTGAGCACGTTCTCGCGCATGGTGCCGTAGCGCACGGCATTGGTGCCCGACGCCCCCGTCGCCGCCATGCCGCCGATCGAGGCATCCGCGCCGGGATCGACCGGGAAGAACAGGCCGGTGTCGCGCAGCTCTTCGTTCAGGCGTAAGCGCCGGACGCCGGCTTCCACCGTCGCATCCATGTCGCCCGGGCGGATTTCCCTGATGCGGTCGAGCCCCGCCGTGTCGATGCACACGCCGCCGGAGCGCGCCGCCACCCCGCCTTCAAGCCCAGTGCCCGCGCCAAACGGGATAACCGGCACGCGCGCCCCGGCACAGGCCCGGACGATGGCCGAGACCTCATCCGTCGAGTTGGGAAAGGCGACCAGGTCGGGGGCGTACGCCGCATGGTGCGATTCATCGTGCCCGTGCTGGTCGCGCACGGTTTCCGCCGCCGACAGCCGGTCGCCCAGCACCCCGCGCAACACGCCCGCCAGCGCGCCGTCGGGGGAACAATCGGCGGAATAGGTATCAGCCATGGAAGCAGACTGTCACCGGCGGCAGCCGGCTTCAAGCTCACACCCTTGTTGCTTCGGCGGTAAGGTCGGCAACGAACATGTGGCCGGGGGCGTGGGTGATGGCGAGCGGCGGGCGGGCATTGGCGATCGCTTCCTGCGGGGTTACACCGCACGGCCAGAACACCGGCTGCTCGCCCGGCCGCAGCGTAACCGGCTGACCGAATTCGGGAGCCGCCAGATCATTGATGCCGATCGCGGCCGGGTCACCGACATGGATCGGCGCGCCATGCGCCATCGGATAATGCGCCGTGATGTCGGACGCGCGGAGCGTATCGTCGGGCGTGAAGGGCCGCATCGACACCACCATCGTGCCGTGAAATGGCGGCGCGGGCAGACAGGCAATCGTGGTCCGGTACATCGGCACGAAGCCGGTCTCGGCGATATGGGGCAGCGCAAGCCCGGCGTCGCTCAACGCCTGCTCGGCGATGAAAGAGCAGCCGAGCATGAAACACACCAGGTCGTCGCGCCACAAATCAGCGATATCGGTCGGCTCGGCCGACACCTCACCATCGCGAAATACCCGGTATCGCGGCAGGTCGTGGCGAACATCGGCGCCAGGCGCGATCCGTGCCGGGACAGGGTCGCCGGGGGCCAGCACTTCGAGCAACGGACAGGGGCCGGGATTAAGCGCGCAAAAGCGGGCGAACGCCTCCGCATGGCTGGCCGGCAGGATAACCATGTTGGCCTGGACGAAACCGGGTGCGAGCCCCGATGTCGGCCCATCGAATGTCCCCACGCGGCAGGCGGCGCGAAGCGCCTCTGGCCCGAGTACGGGACTATCGGAATCTGACAAGCGGAACTTCCCCCGAAAAGTGCGTAACAGGGCGGATATGTTACCCGAGCCGCCGAACCGGGAAAAGCGCTTGCCACAGTTAACGGTTCAGACAGCATTGACGCGGGATAATGGCCGAATGCCTAGCCCTTCACCATCACCAAGGCACAGCCTTGACCGGAGTCTTTCGACGTCCGAGCCACAGGTTTCGCCCAATATCGACGACGTGCTGAACCGCATGCGCGAGCGCCTTGCCGATACCAACATCAATTCCGTTACTCTGCTGGCAACCGACTACCTGAACCATTTCAATGAATTCGTGATGCTGCTCGACCTCGTTGCCGACAGCCCGGACCTGCAGGACATGCTGAGCGACTGGGAACCGAAATCCTATATCACGCACTTCATCGATAGCGGGTTTTCCGACAAGGAGCTGGCGATCGAGGCTTATGCACTGGCGCCGCCGCTCTACCGCGATCCTTTCGACGCAACGATACAGCAACTCAATTTGCTTATCAGTGCGATACAGGGGGAGCTGAAGGATCTGGTTGGAGACAGCAATCCCGACAGGATTTCGACCGCCGTGACGACGGCATCGCAGGAAATTCGCCGACTGGTGGACATCGCCAGCGCGGTGACCAATGGCGTCGCCACCACGTCGCGTCAGGACGAAATCGATCAGATGTTCAACTCCTGAGATCGGTGCGCCAGTGATTGTTGCCAACGCGCGGGAATGTTAACGTCTGGCAGCATGACATGGATCCGTGCCGCCATCGGTTTATTTCTACTGCTCCTGCTCGGCCCTATCGCGGTTGCGGTTGGTGGAGAGGTCAACGTGGCGCGTGATTGGAGCAAGGCATCGCGCGAAAGCGCCAACATTGCCCCCGACCCGGGGGTGACGCGCGACGCGGTGGTGCAGGTTTACGCCGCCCGCACCTTCGGCTGGCGTGGCGTATTGGCGGTTCATACCTGGATATCGGTCAAGCCCCAGGGTGCGGACACCTACACCAACTATGAGGTAATCGGCTGGCGCGCTTTCCACGGCGGCAGCGCGTTGCAGATCCATCAGGGCGTGCCAGACCGGCATTGGTATGGCGCACGGCCCGAATTGCTGGCGGACCTGCGGGGCGAAGCCGCCTCAAATGCGATCCCCGCGATCCGCGAAGCGGTGAAATCCTACCCCTGGGCGGATGAATACCGGACTTGGCCCGGCCCCAACAGCAACACATTCACGGCCTACGTTTCGCGCCGCGTACCAGCGTTGGCGCTCGACCTGCCGCCAACCGCGATCGGCAAGGACTATCTGGGCGACACCACCTTGTTCGCATCCACACCAAGCGGCGGCGGGCTTCAATTCTCGCTTCTCGGGCTGGTCGGCGTGCTGGTGTCGGTCGAGGAAGGTATTGAAATCAATTTGTTCGGGCTCGCCTTCGGCATCGATCCAGGAGATGCCGCGCTGCGCCTGCCGGGCGCCGGATTGCTGAAGCTGTAGAGAGGGCGCGACACCATGGCGATCTGGGGCAAGGTTTTGGGTGGTGCCGCCGGTTTTGCCGTCGGCGGGCCGCTTGGCGCGCTATTCGGCGCCGCCGCCGGCCATGCCTTCGACCGCATGAAGGGGCCCCGTCAGACCGGCGCCGACAGTGAGCCCGGAATCATCAAGCAGACCGCTTTCGCCATCGCGGTCATCGTGCTCAGCGCCAAGATGGCCAAGGCGGATGGCGCGGTGACCCGAGACGAGATCGATGCCTTCAGGGAAATATTCCATGTGCCACCGGAGGAAGCCAAGCATGTCGGTCGGCTGTTCAATCAGGCGCGCAAGGATTCGCATGGCTTTGAGCCCTACGCCAAGCAGATCGGCGGCATGTTCCACGACAACCCGGCGGTGCTCGAGGAACTGATGGGCGGGTTGTTCCATATCGCGCGCGCCGACGGCGTCGCCCACCCGGCTGAAGTCGAATATCTAAGGAAGGTGGCGGAAATCTTCGGCTTCGATGAGGCGACCTTCGAGCGCATGCGGGTCGCGCATTTCGGTGTCGACATGACCGACCCTTATACCGTGCTCGGCACAACGCGCAACGCCAGCGATGAAGAGGTTCGCACCGCCTGGCGCGACCTGATGCGCGAACACCACCCCGACGCGCTGATCGCCCAGGGCATGCCCGAGGACTTCGTGGAGCTGGCCACCGAAAAAGTCGCCACCATCAACGCCGCCTACGACAAAATCCGCGCCCAGCGCGGCCTAAACTGAACGGCGTCCATTGTCGCGATGAAACCGGCTCACCTGCTGATCGCCCTGTTCGTCGTGACCATCTGGGGCTCCAACTTCGCCGCCATGCGGATCGGCGCGCTGGAAATGCCGCCCTGGTTCCTGCTCGCGCTCAGGCTTGGGCTGGCGGGAGCGGTGCTGGCGTTGTTCGTCCGGCTGCCGACTGATCAGATTGGCCGGCTGGTCGGCATCGCGGTTTCAATGGGCGTTGTCCATTTCGGCCTGTCGCTGGTGGCGCTGCAACATATCGAGGCGGCGACCGCGGCGATCGCGATGCAGGTCGCCGTGCCATTCGCCGCCCTGCTCGCCTGGATTCTGTTCGGCGAACGGCTGGGCTGGCGGCGCGCCTGGGGCATGGTGATCGCGTTCGCCGGCATCGTCGTGATCGGCGGCGCGCCCAGCGTTATCGGCCATATCGACATGCTGCTGGTGCTGATGCTGTCGGCCAGCGCGTTTGCCGTCGCCAACATCCTGATCAAGCGGCTTGATCCGATCAACTTCATGTCGCTCAATGCCTGGATCGCGTTGCTTGGCGCGCCGCAGGCGCTGGTGCTGTCGTTGATCTTCGAGACCGGCCAGATCGAGGCATTGCAATCGGCGAGCTGGCCGGCGCTGGCCGTCATCGTCTACATGGCGCTGGTGGTCAGTATCGTCGGGCACGGGCTGTGGTACTGGCTGGTGCCGCGCTACGAAACCAACCAAACCATGCCGCTGACCCTGCTGGTGCCGGTGCTGGGTGTGGTTTTCGGCGTGCTGCTGCTGGACGAAGCGCTGAGCGTGGCGCTGATCGCGGGCGGGTCGCTGACCATCGCGGGCGTCTCGGTGATCGTGCTGCGCCGGCCGGAAACGGCGGCCGTGCTGGCCGGGCGCACCGACCCATGAGCGCGCCGGCAATGCGAGAGCGACCCTCGCCCAGTCATGGGCCGCGCGCCGCCGGCACGGCGATCGACACGCTGGTGCTGCATTATACCGGCATGGAAACCGCCGACGCGGCCCTTGACCGTCTATGCGACGCGGCGGCCGAGGTCAGCGCGCATTACCTGATCGACGAAGACGGCGCCGTGTGGCGGCTGGTCGGGGAAGACCGGCGCGCCTGGCACGCGGGGCTGGCCGCCTGGCGGGGCGCGACCGACATCAACGACCGCTCGATCGGCATTGAGTTGGTCAATCCGGGCCACGAATTCGGCTACCGGCCTTTCCCGAAATTACAGATGAGCGCGCTCATCGAGCTTTGCCGCGACATCCTTGCCCGGCACGCCATTCCAGTTTCTCGCGTGCTTGGCCATTCAGACATCGCGCCGACACGCAAGACCGACCCCGGTGAGCTGTTCGACTGGCGGCGAATGGCCCGGGCCGGAATCGGACTTTGGCCGGAGCCCGGCGCCTTACCGGCGAAGATCGATAACGCCCAACGCGACGAGGCGCTGCGGCGGCTTGGCGCCATCGGCTACGACACCAGCGGGCAGGTGGCGCCCGACAGCGCGGATGCCCAACGCGCCGCCATTGCCGCCTTCCAGCGCCGTTATCGCCCGCGCCTGATCGACGGGGTGATCGACAGTGAGACCGGAGCTCTGATCGCCGCCGTCGCCACCCCTTGACCGGAAGCGCCGGAACGCGCACATCTTGAGTCACCAGACGGTCGGATGGCCGCTCGCCGCATTGGGGAAACCCCGCGGCGGGAGGAAAGTCCGGGCTCCACGGGAACACGGTGCCGGGTAACACCCGGCGGGGGCAACCCCAGGGAAAGTGCCACAGAGAGCAGACCGCCAGCGCAAGCTCCGCCTTCGGGCGCGGCCCGCAGGTAAGGGTGAAAGGGTGCGGTAAGAGCGCACCGCGGTTCCGGTAACGGGACTGGCAGGGCAAACCACACCGGGAGCAAGACCGAATAGGGACGACATGCCGGGGTTTGCGCCCCGCGGACGTGTTTCCGCGTCGTTGTCCGGGTAGGTCGCACGAGGCGTCCGGCAACGGGCGTCCCAGATGAATGGCCATCCCCCGCCCCGGCGGGGACAGAACCCGGCTTACAGGCCGTCTGGTATTCTTTTCAGCTCTATTTTAATCTTTGGTTAATCTTTCGTTAACCATAACGAATACTTCAACGTATTGAAAAATAAAGAATTTTTTGAAAAAAGCCGCCCCCAAATTCAGGGCGGTGGGAAAGCCAATTCCGGAACGTAAACAGAACATGAATTCGCCATAATTGGCGTTAATCCTTGCCTGTCCATCACCGTAACTCGCTGACACCGCGCCCGGCAGGCCAAGCATGGGAGATTTGAACACGCTCCAACAAAATCCGGTTTTTGACTGTTTTTACTGCCTGTTTCATTTGACAGACCATAATATCCCATGTAAACCCATTATTATCCATTGTGTGACATCACAGTGCTGGTGCGCCGTTCAGGGGGTTCGGGCGCGACAAGGCGGGGGTTCATCGGGTGACGTCATTTCTGTCCACCTTTGTGAACAAGGTAGATCGGAAGGGCCGTGTGTCGGTTCCGGCGCAATTTCGGACCGCGCTCTCGAACGAAACGTTCCAGGGCGTAATCGTCTACCCCTCTCTTTCCGAAACCGCGATCGATGGGTTCGGCCGTTCCGCGCTGGAAGATCTCAACCGGCGGCGCATGGACAAAACACTGGAGGATGGCGATTTCGAGCGCGCGCTGCTGGGCGGCGACATGGTTATCGACACCATCATGGCGATGGCGCACGAGCTGCCATTCGACGGCGAAGGTCGTATCGTGCTGCCTGCCACATTGGCCGAGCCAGCCGGGATTACCGACCGCACCACCTTCGTCGGGCGTGGCACGCGGTTCCAGATTTGGGCGCCGGACGCTTTCGAGCAACACCAGCAAGCGGCGGTAACGGCGCTGCGACAACGGCTGTCGACGCAAGGCAACAACTCTTGACGGACGCCGGACACAGGCCAGTGATGCTGGCCGAGGTGGTGGCCGCGCTGAACCCGTGCGATGGCGCGATCTACGTTGACGGCACCTTCGGCGGTGGCGGCTATGCCGACGCCATCCTGACCGCTGCCGAATGCCGGCTGTTCGGCATTGACCGTGATCCCGGCGCGATCTCGCGCGGCACGGCGATCGCCACCCGCCACGAAGGGCGGCTGACCATGATAGAAGGCCGGTTCGGCGACATGGCGGGCCTGCTGGGCACACTCGGCATAGAGGCGGTCGACGGCATCGCGCTCGATCTCGGCGTGTCGTCCTATCAGCTCGACGACGCCGGGCGCGGTTTTTCTTTTCGCGGCGACGGGCCGCTCGACATGCGCATGGGACAGGACGGCCCCAGCGCCGCCGACGTAGTCAATGGCTACGAGGCGGGAGCGCTGGCCGACATCATTCATCAATATGGCGAGGAACGCCGCGCGCGGCGCATCGCGGCGGCAATCGTCAAGGCCCGGGACGAGGCGCCGATCACGCGCACCGGCGTGCTGGCCGACATCGTGCGCGGCTGCTATCCGGCCTCCCAGCGTGGCGATCGCGCGCTCATCGACCCGGCAACCCGGACCTTTCAGGCGCTCCGTATCCACGTCAATGACGAACTCGGTGAATTGTCACGCGGGCTGATCGCCGCCGAGACTCTGCTTGGCGTCGGCGGCCATCTGGCGGTGGTGAGCTTTCATTCGCTCGAGGATAGGTTGGTCAAGGATTTCCTGCGCGCGCGCTCGGGCGCTGATCCGCGCGGATCGCGCCACCAGCCGGACAGACCCAGCGGACCGGATGCGACCTTTGACGAGGTCACCCGCCGCCCCCGGCGGCCGGGCGCCGAAGAAATAGCAACCAACCCCAGGGCCCGTTCCGCCCGCCTGCGCGCCGGACGGCGCACCGCCGCGCCAGCATGGCCGGCAACCCAGACCGGAGGACGCGCATGACCAACCGCGCCACCCTGTTATGGATGCTGCTTGCGATCGGCGCCGGGCTCAGCCTGTTTGTTCTCAAATACGAAGTCCATGAAATGGAAGAGCGTCTGGAAACGATTCACCACCAGACCGTACAGGACTTGGAATCGCTTCACGTTCTGCGCGCCGAATGGAGCTATCTCAACCAACCGGCCCGGCTTGAGGCGCTGGCGCGCCGCCTGCTGGCGCTTCGCCCGGTCGAGGCGACGCAAAGCGTCTCGATCCGCGATGTGCCGCTTCGGCCAGTAACGCCGCCCACCACCACGCCACGAACGGGTGACGGTCCACCGCCATTGCTGGCAACCTTGCGGCAGGCGCCATGATCGGCCGGCATTCCCTTTTTGCCCGACGCCAACGCCGCGAAATGCCGGTTTCGCCAGAAATCGAGGTCGGCCGCAATCGCCTTCTGATCACCGCGTCCCTGTTCGCGGTGGCGTTTTCGGTGGTGGCCGTGCGTCTGGTCGATGTCGGGCTGCTTGCCGGCCCGCACGACCCCCGCATCGCCGAAACACAAAATCGCGCCACCCATCAGCCAGGCCGCGCCGATATCGTCGACCGCAATGGCGTGCTGCTGGCGGCCAATCTGAAAATCGCATCTCTGTACGCCAATACACGACTGATTGACGAGCCGGACAAAGCCGCGGCCCGGCTGCGCACGGTTCTGCCCGACGAGGACCCGGCCCGGCTGCGCAAACGGCTGGCATCGGGCCGCGCTTTCATATGGCTACGCCGTCATCTGACGCCACGCCAGCAATACGCGGTTAACCGGCTGGGCATTCCCGGGCTGGAGTTCCGCACCGAGGAAACCCGGCTTTATCCGGCGGGAAGGCTGACGGCCCATGTGCTGGGTCATACCGACATCGACAATCATGGGATCGCCGGCACTGAAAGCCATTTTGAAAAATCGCTGCGCCGCGACGCGGCCCCGCTGCGCCTCACGCTTGACCTTCGGGTTCAGCATGTACTGCGCACCGAGCTTTGGCGCGCGATGGTCCGGTTCAAAGCCATCGGCGCCGCCGGCGTGGTCATGGATGTCTCCAACGGCGAGGTGCTGTCGCTGGTGTCGCTGCCCGACTTCGATCCCAAGGACGCGAACGTGGCCGACGAACAGGCGCGGTTCAACCGGGCGACGCTGGGCGTCTACGAAATGGGCTCGACCTTCAAGATATTCACCACCGCGATGGCGCTCGATTCCGGCAAGGTCACGCTCAGGGGCGGCTATGACGCCACCAAGCCAATCCGTGTCGCGCGCTTCGTGATCCGCGATTACCACGCCAAGCGGCGTTGGCTGTCGGTTCCCGAAATCTTCATGTACTCCTCCAATATCGGCGCCGTGAAGATGGCGCTTGATGTCGGCATCGCGAGACAGCGCACCTTCATGGACAGGCTCGGGCTGTTACGCCCCTCGCCGGTCGAGCTGTCCGAAATCGGCGCGCCGCTGGTGCCCGCCAAGTGGCGCGAAGTCAACGCCATGACCATCTCGTTCGGCCATGGGCTCGCGATCAGCCCGGTGCAGCTTACCGCCGGCGTGGCGGCCATCATCAATGGCGGCGTGCTGTACCCGCCGACATTGCGCATACGCCCGGCTGGTGAACCGCTGGTCGGCTTGCGCGTGATTTCCAAACGCACGTCCGAGCAAATGCGCCGCTTGATGCGGCTGGTGGTCAAAAAGGGCACCGGACGCAAGGCGGCGGCGAAAGGGTATCTGGTCGGCGGCAAGACCGGCACCGCCGAGAAGGTCGTCGGCCGGCGCTATCGCAATAAGGCGCTGATGTCGTCCTTCGTCGGCGCCTTCCCGATGACCGCCCCGCGCTACGTGGTGTTCGCCATGCTGGACGAACCCACCGGCACCAAGCAAACCAACAATTTCGCCACTGGCGGTTGGGTCGCGGCCCCCGTCGTCGGCGCCGTGATTTCACGTATCGGCCCGCTTCTAGGCGTACGGCCGATCGACGAAGAAGCGCCTGAAACAAAGCGCAGGATGGCGATCGATATCGTCACCGCCAAAACGGGGAAGCGTCGCCTTGCGTCTTTCTGAACTAGTAGGTGACGACATGCACGCTGACATCATGACCAGCGATCCTGAAATACAGGGACTGAGCGCGGATTCCCGAAACATCAAGCCTGGCTATCTGTTCGCCGCCCTGCCCGGCGACCGCGTGGACGGGCGTGAATTTATCACCGATGCACTGGCCCGCGGCGCCGCCGCGATCCTCGCCCCGTCCGGCACCGCACTGCCACCGCGAGCAGCCGCGGAACTGGTCACCGGCGACGATGCCAGACGCGGCCTCGCCTTGCTGGCGGCACGGTTCTATGGCGCCCAGCCGCGCATCGCGGCGGCGGTAACCGGCACCAACGGCAAGACCTCGGTCGCCTGGTTCGCGCGCCGCATATGGGAAACGCTGGGCCACAGCGCAGCCGCGTTGGGCACACTCGGCATAAGCGATCCGGGCGGCACCCATGGCGCCGGGTTGACCACCGCCGATCCGGTCACCCTACACGGCAATCTGCGCGCACTCGCCGATGACGGGATCGACCATGTGGTGATCGAGGCGTCAAGCCACGGCATCGAACAGCGACGGCTTGACGGCGTACAACTGGCGGCCGGCGCCTTCACCAACCTGACGCGCGATCATCTTGATTATCACCACACCATGGATGCCTACCGGGCGGCCAAGCTGCGGCTGTTCGATCAGGTCCTGCCGAAAGATTCGGTGGCGGTGCTCAACGCCGACTCCGATGACTACCCGTTCTTCTTCGCCGTCGCCCAGGCGCGTAACCTGCGCGTCATCGCCTATGGCCGCGCCGCCGCGGAGATCAGGATCGACCGCATCGAACCGAGGGCCGGCGGCCAACGCCTCGGCATCACCCTGTTCGGAAAGGCGCGGACCATCGATCTGCCGCTGCCCGGCGTCTTCCAGGCCCGCAACGCGCTGTGCGCGCTGGGGCTCGTGATCGCCTGTGGTGACGATGCCGACCAGGCGGTCGCCGCGCTGGAACATCTCGACAGCCCGCCGGGCCGTCTTGAACTGGTCGGCCAGCGCGCCAATGGCGCCGCGGTCTATGTCGATTACGCCCACACGCCCGATGCGCTGGCCAACGTGCTGGCGGCGCTCAGGCCGCACACCGCGGGCCGGCTGGTGGCGTTGTTCGGCTGCGGTGGCGATCGCGACCGGGGCAAGCGGCCCCAGATGGGCGCCATCGCGCGCGATCTCGCCGATCTCGCCATCGTCACCGACGACAATCCGAGAAGCGAGGATGCCGCCGCCATCCGCGCCGAAATCATGGAGGCCTGCCAGGGCGCGACCGAGATCGGCGACCGCGCCGAAGCGATCCACCACGCCACGGCCGCGCTGACGTCCGACGACGTGCTGGTGATTGCCGGCAAGGGACACGAAACCGGACAGATCGTGGGCGACCGTGTGCTGCCTTTCGACGATGCGGCGGTTGCCGCCGGAGCCATCGCCGCGCTGGATGGGAGGGCGACGTGAACACGGCACCACTCTGGACCGCCACCGATGCCGCCCGCGCCACGGGCGGAACGGCCAGTTCCGACTGGAACGTCCAGGGCATTTCCATTGACAGCCGCGACATCGCCCAGGGCGACCTGTTCGTGGCGCTGAAGGGACCGAATTTTGACGGTCATGATTTCGTCGCCGCCGCGCTTGCCGCCGGCGCCGGCGCCGCGATGGTTACCCACCAGCCGAACGGCACGCCAACCGATGCGCCGCTGCTCACGGTCGGCGACACGCTGGACGGGCTGCGCGCCCTGGCGACGGCGGCGCGCGATCGCACCAAGGCCAAAATCGTCGCAATCACCGGCAGCGTGGGGAAGACCGGCACCAAGGAAGCGCTCAGCGCGGCGCTTGCCGCGCAGGGCAACACATCGGCCAGCGCGCGCAGCCTGAACAATCATTGGGGCGTGCCGCTATCATTGGCGCGCTTGCCGCCCGATGCCGATTTCGGCGTGTTCGAGGTCGGCATGAACCATCCGGGTGAAATCGAGCCGCTGTCACGCCTGTTGCGCCCAGATGTCGCCATCGTCACCACTGTCGCGCCCGCCCATATCGGCAATTTCAACTCGCTCGAGGAGGTTGCCGACGCCAAGGCTGAGATTTTCGCCGGGATGAGCGGTGGCTCGGCGATCCTGAACCGCGACAATGATCTTTTCGAAAGGCTGTCCCAGGCGGCGCAAGCAGCCGGGATCACCAATATCATCGGCTTTGGCAAGAGCGATGCCGCCGACGCCAGGCTGCTCGACTGGACGCTGGACAACCAGGGCGCAAATGTCGACGCCAATGTGTGCAACCGCCACATCGCCTACCGGCTTTCGCTGCCCGGCCGGCATCAGGTAATCAACAGCCTTTCCGTACTGGCCGCGTGCTGCGCGCTGGGCGCCGATATCGCGGTGGCGGCCCGGGCGCTGTCGGAAATCGCCGCGATGGCCGGGCGCGGCGAACGCCATCTGGTGCGGCTGGTCAACGGCTCGCTGACCCTGATCGACGAAAGCTACAACGCCAATCCCGCTTCAATGGGCGCGGCGATCGAAATGCTGGCCGACACGCGCCCCGGCCCTTGCGGGCGGCATATCGCGGTGCTGGGCGACATGCACGAACTTGGCGCCCGGTCGACCGAATTTCACGCGGCGCTGGCCAATGTTCTGGCCGAGCACGGCATCGAGCGGGTTTACGCCTGCGGCGAGGAAATGGCGGCGATGATCAACAGGCTGCCGCCGGCGATGCGCGGCACCCACGCCGCAACCAGCCGCGACATCGCGAACGATGTCGTGCGCGCCGCCGCCGCCGGCGACGTCATCATGATCAAGGGCTCTCTGGCGAGCGGGATGCGTTGCGTGGTCGACGCGCTGCTGGCGCTCGACCATGAACCCGACGCGGCAGCCAACGGGTAGGAAACCAACAGATGCTCTATCACCTCCTGTTCCCGCTGGCCGATGAAATTGGCGCGTTCAACCTGTTCCGCTACCTAACTTTCCGCACCGGCGGCGCGATGATGACAGCCCTTATCATCAGTTTCGTGATGGGCGGACCATTGATCCGCTGGCTGCGCAGCCGGCAGGGCGAAGGCCAGCCAATCCGCGAAGACGGGCCGGCAAGTCACCCGCTGACCAAGAAAGGCACGCCGACGATGGGCGGGCTGCTGATCCTGATCGCGCTGGCCGGGGCCACGCTGCTATGGGCGGACCTGACCAATCGCTATGTCTGGGCGGTCACTATTGTCACGCTGAGCTTTGGAAGCATCGGCTTCGTGGATGACTATCTGAAACTGACCAAACGCTCGCCGAACGGTCTGTCCGGGCGCACCAAGCTTGTGCTCGAACTCATGATCGGCTGCGCGGTCGCCCTGTGGATCGTCAATATTTCCGGCGATCCGATCGCCACCAGTCTGGCCATTCCGTTCGTCAAGAACGCGCTGATCGAACTCGGCTGGTTTTTCATCCCATTCGCCGCCCTGGTGATGGTGGGGGCGTCAAATGCCGTCAACCTGACGGACGGGCTGGACGGGCTGGCGATCGTGCCGGCGATGATCGTCGCCGGCTGCTTCGCGCTGATCGCCTACCTGACCGGCAACGCGGTGTTCGCCGGCTATCTGCAAATTCACGGCGTGCCCGGCGCCGGCGAGCTTGCCGTCTTTTGCGGCGCGCTGGTTGGCGCCAGTCTTGGATTCCTGTGGTTCAACGCTCCGCCGGCGATGGTGTTCATGGGCGATACCGGCTCACTCGCCATGGGCGGGGCGCTTGGCGCGGTCAGCGTGATCACCAAACACGAACTGGTGCTGGTCATTATCGGCGGATTGTTCGTGCTGGAAACCGTTTCGGTCATCGTCCAGGTGGCGTCATTCAAATTGACCGGCCGCCGGGTCTTCCGCATGGCGCCGCTGCATCATCACTTCGAACAGAAGGGCTGGAAGGAGCCGACCATCGTCATTCGTTTCTGGATCATCGCCATGGTTCTGGCGCTGGCCGGACTGTCTTCGCTCAAGTTGAGGTAGGGAAACGACCGTGATCCCCCTGACCAGCCGCCGCGACCAGACCATCGCCGTCCTCGGACTGGGCGCATCCGGTCTCGCCGCCGCACGCGCGCTGGCCGCCGGCGGCGCGCATGTCGCGGCCTGGGACGACAATGAAGACGCCCGCGGGCGCGCCGAGGCGGCGGGCGTGAAGCTGGCCGCCCTGGACCAGCGTGACTGGAGCAAAACCGCGGCCCTGGTGCTGGCGCCGGGCATTCCGCTAACCCATAACACTCATCCCGTGGCCGCCGCCGCCCTTGCCGCGAAACGGCCCGTGCTGGGCGATATAGAGCTGCTGGTCGAAGCCTGCCCGGAGACGGTCTTCATCGGCACCACCGGCACCAACGGCAAATCCACCACGACCGCGCTGATTGGCCATATTCTCGACGGCGCCGGACGCGGCGTGCAGGTCGGCGGCAATCTGGGGCCCCCGGCGCTTGCTTTCGAGCCGCCGGACGCGGACTCGGTCTTTGTGCTTGAGCTGTCGTCCTACCAGCTGGACCTGACCCACCGGGCGACCTTCGACGTCGCGGTGCTGCTCAATATCAGCCCTGATCATCTCGACCGGCATGGCGACATGGCCGGCTATATCGCCGCCAAGAAACGCATCTTCCGCGAGCGGCACGATAGCGCGCGCTCGCAGGTCGCCGTCATCGGAGTCGATGACGACCATGGCGGCGCCATCGCCGACGAAATCGCCGCCCGCCCCGGATGGACCGTGATCCGGATCGCCGCCGGCCGGCCGCTGACAAACGGCGTGTTCGCCGCCGACGGGGTGCTGTACGACGCCACCGCGGGCGAAGCGCGCGCGGTCTGCGCGCTGTCGCGCATCAATACCCTGCCCGGGCGCCATAATTGGCAGAACGCGGCAGCCGCCTGGGCCACCGTCCGCACGATCGGCGTATCGGAAGAAGCGGCCGCCCGGGGCCTGCGTTCCTATCCCGGCCTCGCCCACCGCATGGAGCAAATAGCCACCATCGGCGATGTCCGCTACGTCAATGACAGCAAAGCGACCAACGCCGATGCCGCCGCCAAGGCGCTGGCCTGCTACGACGCCATTTACTGGATCGCCGGTGGGCTGCCCAAGGATGATGGGCTGGACGCGGTGATTCCCTATCTGGGACGCATCCGGCACGGATTCCTGATTGGCGAGGCCGCCGAACCCTTCGGCGAAACGCTGCGGGACCGCATCCCGACCACCCAGTCCGGCGATTTGGCGGGCGCGGTATCGCAGGCGCACGCCATGGCGCAACGCGACCGGGTGGCCGGCGCCGTGGTGCTGCTGTCACCAGCCTGCGCGTCGTTCGATCAATGGCGGAACTTCGAGGCGCGCGGCGATGCTTTCCGCGCCATAGTCGGCCAGCTTGCGCCAGAGGGGGCCGTATGACCGCCTTCGCACGCACCGATACCTCGCTGCTCGGCCGCTGGTGGTGGACCGTCGATCGCTGGTCGATCGCCGCCATAGGCCTGCTGGTGGTTTTCGGTGTGATGCTGACCATGGCCGCCAGCCCCCCGGTCGCGGATCGTCTCGGCTTCGATTCCTATCATTTCGTCCGTCGCCAACTCGCCTATCTGCCGATCGCGCTGGCGCTGCTGTTCGCCGCCTCTCTGCTGTCGCCACGCGGCGTGCGGCGGACCGCGATCACGATGTTCGCGATCGGGCTCGCGCTGCTGGCGGTCACATTCCTGTTCGGCACCGAGATCAAGGGCGCGCGGCGCTGGATTGTGCTTGGCGAATTCTCGCTGCAACCCTCTGAATTCATCAAGCCCGCCTTCGCCGTAGTCGCCGCCTGGCTGTTCGCGCAACGCCCGGAAGGGAACGGCCGCTATGCCCGTCCGCTGGCCATCGCCCTGTTCGCGGTTATCGTGGCGATGTTGTTGCTGCAACCCGATCTCGGCATGGCGGTCGTGGTATCGGCAGTCTGGTTCACCCAGTTCTTCCTGGCCGGGCTGCCGCCGATCTGGGTGGCGCTGTTCGTCGTCGCCGGAATCACCGCCCTGGTGGGGACGTATTTCCTGCTGCCGCACGTGGCCAGCCGGATCGACAGGTTCCTCGACCCGTCATCAGGCGACAGCTATCAGGTGATGCGCTCGATGGAAGCGTTCCAGAAGGGCGGTGCGTTCGGCCGCGGGCCGGGCGAAGGTTCGGTCAAGTCGGTGCTGCCCGACGCCCATACAGATTTCGTGTTCGCGGTTGTCGGCGAGGAATTCGGACTGGTCGCCTGCATGCTTCTGGTCGGGTTGTTCGCCTTTATCGTGCTGCGCGGCTTTTCGCGGGTCATCAACGAAACCAATCTCTTCATCCTGTTGGCGGTCACCGGATTGCTGGTGCAGTTCGGCCTCCAGGCGCTGGTCAATATGGGCTCGACATTGCGCCTGATGCCGACCAAGGGGATGACGCTTCCGTTTATCAGCTATGGCGGCTCGTCGCTGCTGGCGATCGCAATCTGCGTCGGCATGGTGCTGGCGCTGACCCGCCGGCGCGTTGGACAGGAGGCGGTGTGATGAGCGCGCGCGGCCTTGTCGTGCTTGCCGCCGGTGGTACCGGCGGACATGTCTTCCCGGCCCGCGCCCTGGCCGAGGTGCTGGGCGCGCGCGGCTGGCGGGTGGCGATGATCACCGACCAGCGTGGCGAGGCGTTTGGCGAAACCATGGATAATGTGGACACCTACCGGATTTCGGCGGCGAGCCCGGGGGGCGGCATCAGCAGCAAACTCAGAGGCCTGGCCCGCCTCGCGTTGGGTTTGCTGCAGGCGCGCGCCCTCCTTCGCCGGCTGAAACCCGATGTCGCCGTCGGCTTCGGGGGCTATGCATCGGCGCCCACCATGCTGGCCGCCGCTTTCGCCGGCCTGCCGACGCTGATCCACGAACAGAACGCCGTGCTGGGCCGCGCCAACCGGCTGCTGGCTTCACGCATGACCCGCATAGCCACCTCGTTCGTCCGCGTCGACGGGTTGCGCCCCGCCGATACGACGCGCGTGGTGCCAACCGGCAACCCCGTCCGCGCCGCGATCGCCGCGATCGCCCGGCGCCCTTATCCCGAGCTTGTAGAGAAGACCGGAACGCTGTCGGTTCTGGTGTTCGGCGGCAGCCAGGGCGCGCGGGTGCTGAGCGACGTGGTGCCGGCGGCGATGGCCCGCCTCTGCGCGGCAACCCGAGACCGGCTTGCCATCACCCAGCAATGCCGCGCGGAAGATATCGACCGGGTGCGCGACGCCTACCGGGCCGCCGGTGTCGAGGCGACGCTGGCGCCATTTTTCGACGACATGCCGGAACGTCTGGCGGCGGCGCATCTGATCGTCAGCCGCGCCGGCGCCTCGACCGTGGCAGAGCTGACCGCCGCCGGACGACCCGCGCTGCTGGTCCCCTACCCCTTTGCCGCCGACGATCACCAGCGCGCAAACGCCCGCGCGATCGATGAAACCGGGGGCGCTTGGCTGATGCCGGAACCCGGCTTCACCGCCGAGGCGCTGGCGGCCCGGCTCGAATCCCTGCTCGGCAGGCCGTCGACGTTGAGCGAAGCCGCGGCGCGCGCGCAAGAGGCCGGCCGGCCCGACGCCGCGGAAACACTGGCCGACCTGACCGAAGCCGTCGCCGCGCGCGACCTGGCCGGAGCTGGCGCCACGCACGGTGAAAACCGGCGGGAGGCGGCGGCATGAGAACCCTTCCGCTGACCATCGGCACCATTCATTTCTGCGGCATCGGCGGCATCGGCATGAGCGGCATCGCCGAAGTGCTGCACAATCTTGGCTATGCCGTCCAGGGCAGCGACATCGCCGACAGCGCCAACGTCAAGCGGCTGCGCGCGCTTGGCATCACGGTGATGATCGGCCATGAGGCGGATAATCTGCGCGAAGCCAGCGTCATGGTGATGTCGTCCGCGGTGATGCCCGACAACCCGGAAATGGTCGAGGCGCGCAAACGCCTGATCCCCGTCGTCCGCCGCGCCGAAATGCTGGCGGAGCTGATGCGCCTGAAATGGGCGATCGCCGTCGGCGGCACGCACGGCAAGACGACGACGACGTCGCTGATCGCCGCCATGCTGGACAGCGCGGGTTATGACCCGACCGTGATCAATGGCGGCATTATCAATGCCTACGGCACCAACGCCCGGCTTGGCGACGGCGAGTGGATCGTGGTCGAGGCCGACGAATCCGACGGCACCTTCGTCAAGCTGCCGGCCACCATCGCGGTCGTCACCAACATCGACCCCGAGCATCTCGATTTCTATGGCTCGTTCGATGCGGTGCGCAAGGCGTTCGTATCCTTTGTCGAGAACATCCCGTTCTACGGGCTGGCCGTTCTGTGCATCGACCACCCCGAGGTGCAGGCGCTGATCCCGCAGGTTTCCGACCGCAAGATCGTCACCTACGGCATGAGCCCGCAGGCCGACGTGCGCGCCGAAAATCTCGAAGCGGATGGCCCGGCGACCAGCTTTGATATCGTATTCTCGGGCCGCTCGACGGCGGCGGACACACGGATCGATGGCATCTTCCTGCCGATGGCCGGACGCCACAACGTGCAGAACGCGCTCGCCGCCATCGCCATCGCCCAGGAAATGGGCATCGACGCGGATGGCATCCGCAAGGGGCTGGCCGGGTTCGCCGGGGTCAAACGGCGCTTCACCATCGTGGGCACGGTGGGCGGCATTACCGTGGTCGATGATTACGGCCACCACCCGGTAGAGATCACATGCGTACTGGCGGCCGCCCGCGCGGCCAACCCGCGTGAGGTGATCGCCGTGGTGCAACCGCACCGCTATTCACGCCTGCGCGACTTGTTCGAGGATTTCTGCACCTGCTTCAACGACGCCGACACGGTGATCGTCGCCGATGTCTATCCGGCCGGCGAAAGCCCGATCGAGGGCTTCGACCGCGACGGGCTGGCCGAGGGGCTGCGCGCGCATGGTCACCGCCGGGTCGTCACCCTGTCGGGCCCGGCGGCGCTGGCCGGCGTGATCGCCGACATGGCGCAAGACGGCGACTGGGTGATCTGCCTCGGCGCCGGCAACATCACCGCCTGGGCCAATGCGTTGCCGGCGGAACTGGAAACAATCCTGGACATCGCCCCCACATCGCGGGAGGCCACGCCGTGATGCCCGCCTTCCGCCTCGATACCCTGGCCGACCGGCTGCCGCCCGCGCGGGGCCGCCTGACGCCGGACGCCAATATCGCGCGCACCAGCTGGTTCCGGGTCGGGGGCACGGCTGAAATTCTGTTCGAGCCCGCCGACCAGGACGATGTGGCCGCCTTCCTCGCCAACCTGCCGGGCGATATTCCGGTCACGGTGATCGGGGTCGGCTCGAACCTGTTGATCCGCGATGGCGGGATTCCGGGCGTCACCATCCGGCTGGGGCGGCCCTTCGCCGCGATCACCATCGCCGATAGTCGCGTGACCGCCGGCGCCGGCGCCGTCGATATCAATGTCGCCCGCGCCGCCCGCGACGCCGGACTCGGCGGGCTGGAATTCCTCAGCGGCATCCCCGGCACGGTCGGCGGCGCGGTGCGCATGAACGCCGGCGCCTATGGCGGCGAGGTCGCCGACGTGCTGCTCGAAGCCCTTGCGCTCGACCGTGCGGGCACGGTACAGCGCGTGCCGGCATCAGCGCTCGATTTCAGCTATCGCCACTGCTCCGCGCCGGACGACTGGATCTTCACCGAAGCGGTGTTCCGGGCCCGGCCCGACGATGCCGCGGCGATCGCGGCCCGGATGGACGAAATCGCCGGGGCCCGCGGCGACAGCCAGCCAATCCGCGAGCGAACCGGCGGCAGCACCTTCAAGAACCCGCCCGACGCCAAGGCGTGGGAGCTGATCGACGCTGCCGGGTGCCGGGGGCTGATGGTCGGCGGCGCCCGCGTGTCCGACGTTCACTGCAACTTCCTGATCAACACCGGATCGGCCACCGCCTCGGATCTCGAGACGCTGGGCGAGACCGTGCGCCGGCGTGTCGCCGAGCGGCTCGGTGTGACGCTGGAATGGGAAATCCGCCGCATTGGCGTAACCGCCGACGGCGAGAGCGGAGGCGGCTCATGAGCGCGCGCCGCACCGTCGCCGTCCTGATGGGGGGCATCTCCAGCGAACGCGAGGTGTCGCTGGTATCGGGCGCCGCGGTCGCCGACGCGCTGGCCACGGAAGGCTACGAAGTCACCGGCATCGAGGTCGGGCGCGATATCGACGCCTTGTTGGCAGCCCTCACGCCGCATCCCGACGTCGTGTTCAACGCGCTGCACGGGCGCTTTGGCGAGGATGGCTGCGTGCAGGGGCTGCTTGAACTGCTCGACATCCCCTACACCCACTCCGGCGTGCTGGCGTCCGCGCTGGCGATGGACAAGCCGACCGCCAAGCGGCTGTTCGAGGTGGCGGGCATTCCCTGCGCCAAACATATCGTCACCGACCGCGACGCGGTGCTGGCGGGCGATGTGATGCCCCGCCCCTATGTCGTAAAACCGCTTAACGAGGGCTCGAGCGTCGGCGTGACCATCGTGCGCGATACCGCCGATGCACCGGCCTTGTCGCGCGACGACTGGCCGTTCGGAGAACGCGTCATGGTCGAGAGCTATGTGCCGGGCCGTGAAATTACCGTCGCCGTGATGGGCGACCGCGCGCTCGGGGTGACCGAGCTGCGCACTGGCGATGGTTTTTACGATTATGAAGCGAAATACACCGACGGCAAAACCGAACACCTGCTGCCGGCACCGTTGCCGCCGGAAATCTACGACGCCGCGATGAAGCACGCCGTGGACGCGCACCAGGCGCTCAACTGTCGCGGGGTAACCCGCGCCGACCTGCGCTACGACGACACGAAAGGCGAACCGGGCGCGCTTTATCTCCTCGAGATCAATACCCAGCCCGGCATGACGCCACTGTCGCTGGTGCCGGAACTTGCCGCCCACGCAGGCATCGAATTCGGCGCGCTGGTGAGCTGGATGGTGGAGGACGCCTCATGCGGTGGCTAAGCGGCGGGAAATCGGGCGCCGGAGCCAAGGCCCCGGCCCGGCGGCGCAAGGCGGCGCCGCGCTGGCTGCGCCCGGCGCGCAATACCGCCATCGCGCTTGGCCTCGCCGCCATCTTCATTGGCGGGCCGGTCTGGCTGTGGCAATCCGGGCTGATCAGCGCCGCCGCGACATCGGTGCGCGATGCCGCCATCGCACGGACCGCGAGCGCCGGCATGACCGTCCAGAACGTGCTGTTGGGCGGCCGTCACAACACCCCTCACCGGGCGGTACGCCGCGCCGTCGGGCTGCGCCGCGGCGACGCCATACTGGGCATCGATATCGACGCGATCCGCACCCGCCTCAAAGCCATCCCCTGGATACGCGAAGCGACGGTCGTCCGCCGCCTGCCGAACACCATCGCCATCCAGATCGTCGAGCGCAAACCTTTCGCGCTGTGGCAGCGCAAGCGCAAGCTCGTGCTGGTCGACGATCTCGGCGTCGTCATCACCGCCCGGCGGCTCGGCGCGTTCCGCAAGCTGCCGATCCTGGTAGGTGGCGATGCACCCCGCCATGCACCGAGCCTGTTCGCCATGCTGAAAAGCGAGCCCCGGCTGGCACGCAAGGTGATTTCCGCCGTGCGCGTGGGCAAGCGGCGCTGGAACGTCGAATTCAAGAACGGCATCAAGGTCCGACTTCCCGAAACCGACCCGCATCTGGCGTGGCGTCGCCTCGCGCGGCTCGATGCGCGCCATCGGCTGCTGGCGCGGGACGTCCGGATGATCGACATGCGCCTGCCCGACCGGCTGATCCTTCGGCCGGGTCCCCTCGGCGGCCAGACCAATCGCGGCAAGGGGCAGCGGACGTGAACAATTTGCTGCGGAGAGAACACACAAGTGGGTAAGACACGAACCGGACTGATCGCGGCGCTTGATGTAGGCAGCGCAAAGGTATGCTGCCTGATCGCGCACGCGTTGACCGACGGTGCGATCCGCGTGGTCGGCGTCGGCCATCACGGATCCGAAGGGGTGCGCGCCGGCGCCATTATCGACATGAACGCGGCCGAAAGCTCGATCCTCAAGGCCGTAACCGCGGCCGAGGAGCTGGCTGGCGAACGCATCCGCGAAGTAACCATCAACGTTTCCGGCGGCAATCTGGAATCACAGATCCACAGCGCCGAGGCCGGCATCGCGGGGCGCGAGATTTCAGCCACCGATATCGGCCGCATCATCGCCCAGGCCAGCACCGGCGAACGCCCGGCCGACCGCGAGTTGCTGCACTGCCTGCCGGTCGGCTACACCGTCGATACCACCCGCGGCATTCGCGATCCGCGCGGCATGTTCGCCGATTCGCTATCGGCTTCGGTCCACATGATCACTGCCCGCGCGGCAACGCTGCGCAACCTCGGCACCTGCGTGCAACGCTGTCACCTGGATATCGAATCCGCGGTCGCCGCGCCCTACGCGTCCAGCCTGGCCTGCCTGGTGGCGGACGAAATCGATCTTGGCGTCACGCTGGTCGACATGGGCGCCGGCACCACCACGATCGCGGTATTCTATGACGGCGAGATCATTCACGCGGATTCCATCCCGGTCGGCGGCCAGCACGTCACCAGTGACATCGCGCGCGGCCTGTCCACCTCGCTCGCTCATGCCGAGCGCATGAAAACCCTGTTCGGCAGCGCAATCCCGTCGCCAACCGACGAGCGCGAGTTGATCGACGTGCCGCTGATCGGAGAGGAGAGCGCCAACCAGCAGAACCATGTGCCGCGTTCGCTGCTCAACGGCATTATCCGCCCCCGGCTCGAGGAAACCTTCGAGCTGGTGCGCAGCCATCTGGAGGTAGCGGGCGTAGACCGCCTGGCCGGCCGCCGCATGGTTCTGACCGGTGGCGCCAGCCAGCTTCAGGGCGTGCGTGAACTGGGCGCGTTGATTCTCGAAAAGCAGGTCCGCATGGGGCGGCCGATGCGGATCAGCGGCCTCGCCGAGGCGACCAGCGGACCGGCCTTCGCCACCGCCGCGGGCCTGCTGCGATTCGCCGTCGAAAAGCAGGCCGAGGCGCTGGACGGCGCGGACATGGTTCCGACCGGCCCGCCCTGGCGTCTCAACCGGATCAGCCAATGGCTGAGGGAGTATTTCTGATGTCCGACGAATGTATTTGTTCACCCATACCCGCCGGAGGGATTTCCGGCGGTTCCGTTCCCGCCAAGCGTAACCAATGTCAAGGAGGCTAGAATGACGATTACCTTCTCCACACCCGAACAGGATACCCAGCTCAAGCCGAGGATCACCGTTATCGGCGTCGGCGGGGCTGGCGGCAATGCCGTCAACAACATGATCGAGAAGCAGCTTGGTGGCGTCGATTTCGTCGTCGCCAATACCGACGCGCAATCGCTGGCGCAATCCCAGACCGAGCGGCGCATCCAGTTGGGACGCACCATTACGCACGGCCTGGGCGCGGGCGCGCGGCCCGACATGGGGCGCGCCGCCGCCGAGGAGGCGATCGATGATATAGCCCAGCACCTGCAGGGTTCTCATATGGTGTTCATCGCATCGGGCATGGGTGGCGGCACCGGCACCGGGGCGGCGCCAGTCGTTGCCCGCATGGCCCGCGAGCAGGGCATGCTGACGGTCGGCGTGGTCACCAAGCCGTTCCAGTTCGAAGGCACCAACCGGATGCGGATCGCCGATGCCGGTATCGAGGAAATGCAGCAATTCGTCGATACGCTGATCGTAATCCCCAACCAGAACCTGTTCCGTATCGCCAACGAGAAGACCACGTTCGCCGACGCTTTCGCGATGGCGGATGACGTGCTGCATTGCGGCGTGCGCGGCGTCACCGACCTGATGGTGGTGCCCGGGCTGATCAATCTGGACTTCGCCGATATTCGCAGCGTCATGTCGGAAATGGGCAAGGCGATGATGGGCACCGGCGAATCCGATGGCGAGGAACGCGCCCGGCTCGCGGCGGAGGCGGCAATTTCCAATCCGCTGCTCGACGACGTGTCGATGAGAGGCGCGCGCGGCGTGCTGATCAACATCACCGGCGGTCCCGACATGACCTTGTTCGAAGTCGATGAAGCAGCCAACCGGATCGGCGAAGAAGTCGATTCAGAAGCCAACATCATCTTTGGCTCGGCACTCGACCCCTCTCTGGAAGGCCGAATTCGTGTCTCGGTCGTGGCCACCGGTATCGATGTCGATGCCAGCGTCCAGCCCCGCCCGGTGCTGAAGGTCTACAGCTCTGACGCGGTGGCGACCGGAACCCACGGTGGCAGCCATACGCCCGCGGAATATCGCAACGGGGCCGAAACACAACCGATCGAGGCGCGCGCCCCGGCGCTGGCCCCGGTCGCCGAGGTACCGGCACCGATCCCCGAACCTCCGGCCATCATCGAGCTGCCAAGCGAGGAGGTTCCGGCCGATACCGCGCCTGAGACCGCAACGGCCCAACCGATAGAGATCGATGAGCCGTTCATCCCGCCAATCCCCGTGGAGGCCCCGAAACCCGTGGTCGCGATGCCGCAGGCCGCCGCCCCCACTACCCCGTTCCGAGGCGACGCCGCCATGGTCAACCCGGCCCCCGCGACGGAGAAGAAACGTGGGCCTAACCTGTTCCAGCGCATGACCGGCGCCGCCTGGACCCGTCGGGATGAACCGGAACCCGGCATTAACCCGGTCACAACGCCCGAGGCGCCTCAGCCGGCCCCAAAACCGGCGCAATCTCCGCTTTCCACGGCCCTGCCCGAGACAGCGCAGCCGACGTTGCTCGGGGTCGATCGCCAGGACCAGCCAGCAGCGAGCCAAACCGAGGAGGACCTGCTTGATATTCCGGCCTTCCTGCGGCGTCAGGCCAACTGAGGGGCATATCCCGCTTAAAACCGTAACATTCTGTAACAATTGTTGATTTGAGGGCTTCGAGCAGGTTTGGTAAACAAACCTCGAAGCCCTCTTATCATCCGAGGGAAAATTGTTCGCGGGGGATCCGGAGCACGTTTAGCGGATGTGGTCTGGAGAGGCGATTTAGGAATACCGGTATACCGGGGGGATAGTAATTGTGGGAAATAGTGTGCGTTCACCATACGGACCGATCGATAGCGGAATGGCATCGATCCGTCAGAAAACTCTGAAAACCTCGATTTCCTGCACTGGCATCGGGCTCCATTCGGGCCATGACGTGGCGATGACCCTGCATCCGGCGGATGCGGGAGCAGGCATTTCGTTCCACCGCACCGATGTTCCCGCCCATGATGCTGATATTCCGGCGTCCTGGCGCAGTGTCGTCGATACCCGCATGGCGACGACTCTCGGCAATCAGGCAGGAACACGCATTTCCACGGTCGAACACCTGATGGCTGCGCTGGCTGGTTGCGGCATCGACAATGCCGTGATCGATGTCGATGGCCCCGAGGTTCCCGTCATGGATGGGAGCGCCGCGCCGTTCATTTTCCTGATTGAATGCGCCGGCGTGGTCGAGCAGGGCGCGCCCCGGCGGGCGATTCGCATCGACAGCCCGATTTCGGTGGGGGACGAAAAGCGCTTTATCTCCGCGCGACCGGACGAGAGTTTCAATATTTCCTTCGAAATCGATTTCGCGAATGCGGCGGTGGCGAGCCAATCGCTGACGATGCGGCTGGTCAATGGCACGTTCAAGACCGAAATAGCGCGCGCCCGCACTTTCGGTTTCGCCGACGAAGTTGACGCATTGCGCGAAGCCGGGCTGGCGCGTGGCGGTTCGCTCGACAACGCCGTCGTCATCAGCGGCAACAAGGTGCTGAACGGCGATGGGCTGCGCTATAGTGACGAATTCGTTCGCCACAAGATCCTCGACTGCGTCGGCGACCTGTATCTCGCCGGTGGGCCAATCATTGGGCGGATCGACGCCCTTCGGTCCGGCCATAGCCTCAATCATCACCTGTTGCGCGAACTGTTCGCCAACGACGAGGCCTGGTCGTGGGTCGAATTGACCGACATGGTTGTACCCGGCGCCACATTCGGCTGGGAGCCAGAAGCCCAGGTCGCCATCGCCTGACCCCGCCGGGTGCGCCAATGGCGCCAAAACGCCCGTAAAGCACGACCCAATTGAAGCGCGTTCACATATGGATGGCGCTCCGGCCTCCATGCTATATATCTGGACGGGGCGATCCGGCGGATCGCGTGTGCCGGGATGAAATTCAAGACTGAGATGAAGATAAGACGTATCTCAATCACGCTGGCGTTGCTGGCCGGTCTGTCCGCCTGTGGCGGGGAGACCAAGGAAAAATATGTCGAGCGCCCAGTGCATGACATCTACAACGGCGCCGTCAACGCGCTTGAAGGTGGCGAGCTGTCGGTCGCGGCTGCCCAGTTTGACGAGGTCGAACGTCAGCACCCCTACTCCATCTGGGCAACCAAGGCACGGCTCATGGCGGCATACGCCTATTATCAGGGCAGCAAGTATGACGAGGCGGTCATAGCCCTGGATCGTTTCATTCAGCTGCATCCCGGTAATCGTGACGTGCCTTACGCCTATTACCTCAGGGCGCTCAGCTACTACGAACAAATCTCCGACGTTTCGCGCGACCAGCTCGCCACCCAACAGGCGCTGCGGTCGTTGCGCGAAATCGTCCGCCGCTTCCCGCAATCCAAGTATGCCCGTGATGCGCGCCTGAAAATGGACCTGACCCAGGACCATCTGGCCGGCAAGGAGATGCAGATTGGCCGCTATTACCTGCGGCGCAACGAAATGGTGGCCGCCATCAACCGGTTTCGCCGCGTGGTCGACAAATACCAGACCACCTCCCATGTTCCCGAGGCACTGCACCGGCTTGCGGAATCCTACGCGACCCTTGGCATGAAAGACGAAGCCAGCAAGGCCGCCGCGGTGTTGGGCCACAACTATCCAGGCAGCGAATGGTATGTCGATTCCTATTCCCTGGTGACCGGCAAATTGGTCGGCGCGAAGCAAGAACAGAAACGCCAGGGTTTCCTGGCCAGGGCCTGGAACTGGGTATTCTGAACGCGGGATGCTGGTCTCGCTAAGCATTCGCAATGTCGTCCTGATTGACAGGGCCGAGTTGGATTTTGTCCACGGTCTGTGCGTGCTGACTGGCGAAACCGGCGCCGGAAAATCAATTCTGCTGGATTCGCTGGGACTGGCGCTCGGTATGCGAGCCAACGCCAACCTGGTACGCCGCGCGCCTGGTGAAACGGAAGAACCCGCCACCGTCACTGCCACCTTCGAACTCGAAAACCCGGATCCGATCGCCACCATGCTCGCCGAACAGGAAATAGAGGCGCCGAACCCGGGCGAAGCGCTGGTCCTGCGCCGGGTACTCGATAGCGAAGGCCGCAGCCGCGCCTTCGTCAACGACCAACCGGTCAGCGTGGCCCTGCTACGGCGCATCGGCGAGACCCTGGTCGAGATCGAGGGCCAGTTCGCCAGTCATGGGCTGATGGACCCGGCTCGGCACCGCGCGGCGCTCGATTCCTTTGGCGGGCTGAACGGCGCGCGCGATCGGCTGGGCGCGCTGTACACGACCATGCGCGACGCGGAACGGGCGCTTGCCCTGGCGCGTGAAGCCCATGAACGAGCACGCGAGGAAGAGGATTTCCTGCGCCATGCGGCGGATGAGCTGGCAACGCTCGACCCGAGATCGGGCGAGGAGGACGAGCTGGCCGCGACGCGCAGCCTGCTGATGAATGGCGAGAAGCTGATCGAGGCGTTGAGCAGCGCCGACAAGGCCCTTACCGACGGCAATGGCGTCGAGGACCGGGTCAATGCGGCGTTGCGCACCCTGACCCGCCGGGACGTCGCCACCGGCGCCGGCCTTGATCCCGTTCTCGATGCGCTGCAACACGCGGGCGATGGCATTGCCGATGCGCTGTCCGCCTTGCGCCAGGCGATGATCGATGCCGAACCCGATCCACAGCGACTTGAACGGTCCGAGGAACGGCTTTTCGCGCTGCGCGCCGCCGCCCGCAAACACGACACCACGGTGGAAGCGCTGCCGGACTTGCGCGACAGATTTGCCCGCCAGCTCGCGGCGCTCGACGATTCCGGCGAGCGTCTGGCCGAACTTGAAGGCGCATTGGCAAAAGCGCGCGACGCCTATGTGAAGGCGGCACAAACGCTCAGCGCGGCGCGCGCGAAACAGGCGAAAAAGCTGGATAAGGCGGTTACCGCCGAACTGCCGCCGCTGAGGCTGGAAAAGGCGCGCTTTTCCACCCTGCTGGAGACGCTGAAAGAACCCGATTGGGGCCCCGCCGGCATTGACCGGGTCCATTTCGAGGTCGCGACGAATCCCGGCACGCCTGGCGGGCCGCTCGGGCGGATAGCCTCCGGCGGCGAACTGGCCCGCTTCCTGCTTGCGCTCAAGGTGGTTCTGCGGCGCTCCAACGCAACGCCGACGCTTATTTTCGACGAGGTCGATTCCGGTATCGGCGGCGCGACCGCGGCCGCCGTCGGCGACCGGCTCGCCCGGCTGGCGGAAGAGGCACAGGTTCTGGTCATCACCCATTCGCCGCAGGTCGCGTCCTGCGGCCGCCAGCACCTGGTGGTGGCAAAGAGCAACGCGGGGGGCACCACCACGACGCATATCGACGATCTTGGCGCGGACGCGCGGCTTGAGGAAATCGCCCGCATGCTGGCCGGCGCCAGCGTCACCGACGAAGCCCGCGCCGCCGCCGCCATGCTGATGGCCGGCGACCAGCCATGACCGGCGATATCGCCGAGAATGAACTGACTGTCGAACAGGCAAAGGCGGAGCTCGCCCGCCTCGCGGTCGAGATCGCCCAACATGACCGGCTGTATTACCAGCAGGACGCGCCCGAAATTTCCGATGCGACCTATGACGCGCTGCGCCGCCGCAATGAAGCGATCGAGGCGCGATTTCCCGATCTAGTACGCAGCGACAGCCCAAGCCAGCGTGTCGGCGCCGCCCCGTCAACGGGGTTTTCCAAGGTCACGCACAAGGTCCCCATGCTGTCGCTCGGCAATGCGTTCAACGCCGATGACGTGCGCGATTTCGTCGCCCGCGTGCGGCGCTTTCTCAATCTTGCGGATGACGAACCCGTCGGCATTGCCGCCGAACCCAAGATTGACGGGCTATCGATCTCGCTACGCTATGAAGGGGGCCATCTTGCCCAAGGCGCGACGCGCGGCGATGGTGCCGTGGGTGAGGACGTCACCGCCAATATCCGCACCATTGGGGAAATCCCCAAGACGCTCAAAGGCGACTTCCCCGACACGCTCGAGGTTCGCGGCGAGGTCTATATGGGACATGCCGATTTTGCCGCGCTGAACGAAAGGCGCCTGGCCGACGATGAGCCGCCCTTCGCCAACCCGCGCAACGCCGCCGCCGGATCTCTGCGCCAGCTCGATTCCACGATAACCGCCAGCCGTCCGCTCGCCCTGTTCGCCTATAGCTGGGGCGATATCAGCGACCAGCGGGATGAAACGCATTGGGATTTTCTTGAGCGGCTCAAGGGCTGGGGATTCCCAGTCAATCCGCTGGCCAGGCTGTGCGATGGCGCCGACGCGGCGCTGGCGCGCTATGACCATATCGGCGCGGCGCGCGCCACGCTCGGCTATGACATCGACGGGGTGGTCTACAAGGTCAACCGGCTGGACTGGCAGGAACGACTGGGGTTCGTCAGCCGCGCGCCGCGCTGGGCCATCGCCCACAAATTTCCGGCTGAACAAGTTGAGACCGTGCTCAACGAGATCACCATCCAGGTCGGGCGCACCGGGGCGCTGACGCCTGTCGCCACCCTGCAACCGGTCACGGTCGGCGGCGTGGTGGT
>JAZFSB010000180.1:0-3192 GCA_036445935.1 Alphaproteobacteria bacterium
CCCGAGCGCGACCGCCAGGAACTCGCTTTCCAGACGGCGCTTGGGGCCTCTGAGATGTCCCGACACGGCTGGACATCGCCGGAGGGGGCGGAATCTTTTTCACGCGCGCGCGAGCTCTGTCTCCGTGTCGGCGATGAGCGTGAGCTGTTCCCGATCATGTGGGGGTTCTGGATGGTTTACGGGGCACGATCCGACAGGGAGAGCTGGCACCGGACCGCGCGCGAACTCCTCGAAATCGCCCAGAAGCGTGGCGATTCAGCCTTGCTGGTCCAGGCGCACCATGCCAGTTGGGGCAGTCCCTTTCATGGCGCCCTCGTGTCCCAGATCGACCATGCCGAACAGGGGCTGGCGATCTACGATCCGGCCGAACACAGCGCGCTCGCGGCGCAGTATGGTGGTCACGACGCAGGTGTCTGCGGACACTGTCACAAGGGAATTGCCCTTTGGGCCGCCGGCTATCCGGATCGGGCCAAGGCGGATTTTCTGGCGGCCCGGGAACTGGCCATCCAAATATCGCACCCCGGCAGCATGCTGCAGGTCCACGGCCTCGGTGGATGGCTGCATGCCTTCGACCGGAACTGGCAGGCGGTCCTGGACTCCCAGAATAAAGCGCTGGCCCTCTCGACCGAGCTGGGGGTCTCATTGTGGTCAGGCCGTCTGTATGTCTTGCGCGGCTGGGCGCGCGTCGGACTTGGACAAGTCGAAGACGGCCTGTCCGATATCGCTCAGGGTCAGGAAATGAGGACCCTGCGCGGGGGCTTCGGGCACGCGACCTCTATTGCCGCACAGGCGGAAGCGCTGGTGATCGCCGGGGCGACTGAAGAGGCGCTGTCCGTGGTCGATGAAGCGATCCCCCAGATGCAGAAGGACGACGAACAGCTCTGGGAAGCGAACGCGAATACGCTGAAGGGTGAATTGCTTCTGGCGCAACCCATCGGGCGGCAGGATGATGCGGAGGCCTGTTTCCGTGACGCCATCGACGTCGCCCGCGCCCAGGCCGCCAAAATGTGGGAATTGCGCGCCGCGACCAGCCTGGCCCGTTTATGGCAGACGCAGGACAGGACCGCTGAGGCACGCGATCTGCTGGCCCCGCTTTACGACTGGTTTACCGAGGGTTTCGATACCGTCGACCTGAAGATCGCCAAGGCGCTGCTTGACGAGCTCAGCCGCCCGTAAACGCTCAGTCGAAATCACTGGCCAGCGCGGCGCGGACGGTCTCGGGGATGATCGCCATGTGGCGGTAGCCGGGGTGGGCGATCGACAGCACGATCTCGGCGCCCGGGCGGCTGAACGCCGCGACCTGGGCATCGGTGAAGGGGAAATGCAGGAAGTGGATCGCCGACGCCTTGCCCTCGGCGGTGGTGCGGTCGATGTCGTCCTCGGCGATGACCGTGATGGTCTCGCCGCCGACAGTCAGGGTAATGGTTTCCTCGATCCCGCCGAGACCGGCCAGGATGCGCGCGCGGCGCTCGGGATCTGAAATCTCGATCATGAAGGTGGCGACCAGTTCGCGCCCCTGGGGGATCAGCGGGTTGTAGGCCGCAAGCTCGCCCGCGATCTGGTCTTCCCCACCTTTTTCGATATACAGCATCTCGTGGATCTGGTGCCACATGGTGTCGTAATTTTCGAAATAAAAAGTCGCGTGCGGGCCGACCTCGACGCGACGGTCGCGCTTGATCGCCGATAGCGCGCGGGCGCGCTCGCGGCGTTCGGCGCCGTACTGTTCCATCGGCATGATGTCGGTAGCTGTGATATTGGCCATCTTCCAAGAACTCTCTCTTACAGCCCGTAGGCGCGGGCCATTAACTGGACCGGGTGCGGCGCGCCCTTGGGCACGGATCCCTCGCCTGTCTCGGCCTTGATGCGTTCCATGCCTTGCAGGACATGCAGGCCCGCCAGCGGGCATTCCGACGCCACATGAGGCTTGCCGCCCTCCAACGCCTGGCGCGCGGCGGGTTTGCCGATATTGAGCGCCGTGTCGAAATTGCCCTTCATCATGCCCCACGAGCCGCCATGGCCGGAGCAGCGTTCGATCACGTCGATCTTGGTCTCGGGGATCAGCCGCAGCATCTCGGCCGCCTTGTGCCCCATGTTCTGGGCCCGCGCATGGCAGGCAAGATGGACCGTCACCCCGCCATCAAGCGGGGTCATGCCCGGCGCCAGCCCGTCGGTCTTGGCGATATCGACGACATACTGGCTGATGTCGCGGGTCGCTTCGGCCAGGCGTTTGACGGGGGCGGCGTCGGGCAGGATCAACGGCCATTCGAATTTCAGCATCAGCGCGCAGGACGGCACCAGGGCGATGATGTCGTAGCCCTTGTCGATCCAGGGCGCCAATTCGGCGGCGACCGATTTGGCGGCTTCGGCAACGGCGGCGATATCGCCATGCTCGAGCTTGGGCATGCCGCAGCAGGCCGGGTAGACGACTTCCGTCTCGACGCCGTTCTTGGCCAGCACCGCGCGGGCGTCCTCGCCGATACCCGGATTGTTGAAATTAACGCAACAGGTCGCGTACAGCACCGCCTTGCGGCCGACGCCGGGTGCGTCGCGGTTGATCTCGGGCGCGGCGGCGCGCGCCCGCGCGGCAAAGCTCTTGCCATGAAATTCGGGCAGGGCTGCATCGCGGTCGATGCCGCCGATGGCTTCCATCGCCGGGCGGGTCAGCTTGTTGCCGACCCGGGTCGCCCAGTTGACCAACGGCGCCATGGCGCCGGCCAGCCTGCCGTTGCGGTCGGTTTTCGACACTTGGGCCTCGATGAACGAGGTCTCGCCCTTGCGGTGGGCGACGGCGCGATAGCGCAGCATCAGGTGTGGGAAATCCAGATTGAAGTCGTGCGGCGGCACATAGGGGCTCTTGGTCATGAAGCACATGTCGCACAGCGTGCAGGCATCGACGACCGGCTTGAAGCCCGCGCTGTCCACGGTATCGAGCTCGCCAGATTCGGAGTCGTCGATCAGGTCGAACAGGCGCGGAAAAGAATCGCACAGATTGAAACAGCGGCGGCAGCCGTGACAGATGTCGAATACACGACGCAGTTCGGCATCAAGCTTTGCCTCGTCATAAAAATTCGGATCGTTCCAGTCGATTGGATGCCGGATCGGGGCCTCCAGGCTGCCTTCCGTCATGACGTGCTTCTCCGTTGCGGGGAAACCACCACCCCCCCGCCGATGCGGTTAAAATTCATCTGTCAG
>JAZFSB010000181.1:0-4296 GCA_036445935.1 Alphaproteobacteria bacterium
TTTGTTTCAACCTGGTTGCCATGCCAGCCTGTCTCCCGGAAAAACCCGACATATTATGGGCCTATTAGGCGCCGGGCGGCAAGGCGCGTTCAGCCTTGGCGGGCGGCGCGGGCGCGTTCAACAATGAAGTCGGGAGCGGAAAACAGCTTTTTAATCTGGCTGTCGATTTCGCGGCCGGAGGTAAGATACAGGTCGAGCTTGGCCTTGCGCGCATCGGCCTGAAAATTCAGGTCCCGCATGGTGCGCTCGAAGGCGCTGCGCAGCACACCCACCCGGTCACTTGGGACGCCCGGCGGCAACAGATAGGGCCGGGCGAAGACCTGCGACGCGGTGAGTATCCGCAACACCTCGCGTTCGGAATCGTTGCGGGAATAATTCCACATCATCGGGATATTGCGCTTAAGCAGCGCTGAATGACCCTTAAGCGCGTATTGCAGCATGATCTTGACCTTGTCCTCTTTTATGAGGTCAGGCCTGGTCCGCATCAGATTGCCATATTCGTAGCCGCAAATCCCGTGAACCTCGCCTTCCTCAAGCCCCCGAACCGTTTGGGCGAGGTCCCGATAAGCGTTGACGATCCGGAATCGCGCGCCGAGCACTCTGGCAAGGGCCAGCGCGGTATTGCGCAGCGGGCCACCCTGCCGGTTGGCTCCCATGATCAAGGGCTGCTTGCGGGCCTCTTCCAGGGTCTGTGCCGGCGAATCATTGCGGATAATACAGACATGGACCGTCCTGGCGGCACTGCCGATAAAAACAAAGCGTAACGGATCGTATTTGATAGCCTCGGCGGATTTTTTGTCAATTAGCAACGGCGCCATGATCGCGTCGGGCCTGACGGCGCCGATGATCGAACCGTCATTCGCCCCGAATTCGTGCAGCCAGGTAAGCGCCTTGCGCCCATCGGCGCCGATGCTGTTCTTGAACACCACCGACGGGCCACCGGGAATGTAGCGTTTGATGTGCCGGCCGAGAACGCGCGCATATTTGTCGTAAGTGCTGCCCACCTCCGCGCCGATCAGAATTTGAATGTTTCTGCCAGTGTAAAATTCGGTGGCCGATCCAGCGGCTGCGTTGGCTCTGCCAACGCCGAGCACAGCCAGAAAACAGATCGCCAGGGCGGCATTGCGCAGCGCACCGGTCATGCCGGGTCGTCTCCATTGTGTCGGCGTGTGCCGACGAAACCTTTGCGCCAGCCTAGGTGGCAAGGGGCAAGATTTGGTTAACGGCGCCTCACCCGGTCGTACCGGCAACCGGCGCCCAGAGCACATCTTCGATTGCCTCGGCGCCGGTCGCCAGCATGACCAGCCGGTCGAAACCAAGCGCGATCCCGGCACAGTCGGGCAACCCATACTCGAGGGCGGCAAGGAAATCCTCGTCGATCGGGTAGGACGCCCCTCGCAACGCCCGACGGCGCGCGATATCTGCTTCGAACCGGCGGCGCTGCTCGGCCACATCGGTCAATTCGCCGAAGGCATTGGCAAGCTCAAGGCCGCAGACGTAAAGCTCGAAGCGGTCACAGACACGGGGATCGACCGCGCCGCGCCGCGCCAGCGCCGCCATCGAGACCGGCCAGTCATACAGCACGCACGGCGCGCCAATGCCGAGACGCGGCTCGATACGCTCAAGCATCAGTCGGAAGAATATATCGTCCCAGCCGTCGCCCTCCCCGGTCCTGACCCCGATGCGCCGGGCTTCCACCGCCAACAGATCGGGGGACGGCCGCTCCGGTTCGGGCGCGGTGGCATGCAAATCAATGCCGCAGTAATCCTGGAAGGCGTCGGCGACTGAAAGATATCGCCACGTCGCGCGCGGATCGCAATCATGCCCGCCATGTTTAAATCGGTTCACGCCATCGCGAAGTTCAGCCGGCGCGGCATCCAACGCCGCCACCAGCAGAGCCTCGCAATCGGCGGCGACTTCGCGCCAACCCACGCCGGCGCGATACCATTCCAGCATGGTGAATTCGGGGTGGTGGATTTTCGAACTTTGCTCATTGCGGAATACCCGGGCCATCTGGAACAGACGCGGCACGCCGCCCACGAGCAGCTTTTTCATGGCAAATTCGGGCGAGGTATGGAGATAGAGCGGACGTCCGGGCGCATCGCCGAACGGCGCAAACATCTCGGTCGCGAACGCGCTCAAGGACGGCTCCAGCCCCGGCGAAATCTGCAGCGCGGGAGTTTCGACTTCAACGAAATCGCGGGCCGCGAAAAAGCCGCGCACCACCCCCGCGATCGCCGCGCGCGCGCGCAGTCGCGGCAGCCGCGCTGCTACCCGGTCGGGGCGCCACCACGGGGATTGCATCGCCTTGGGCGGGGTGTCATTCATGCCGCACGCGCTCAATTTGCGGGAGACACACCATGAATGTGGTCCGGAACCTTGTCCAGAGCCTGAACCGGCGCCGGCTACGCTCTGCCGCCGATCTCGCCATGGCCGGGCTGATCCCGCCCGACCGCGCCGACACGGTGGCGCGTGCGGCGGGCGCGTTGCCGGTCGCCCTGACGCCCGACATCGCCGGGCTGATCGACGTGCAGGACCCCGACGACCCGATCGCGCGCCAGTTCATCCCCGATGCGCGCGAAGCCGAGTGGCAACCGGGCGAACACGCCGACCCGATCGGCGACGGCGCGCACCAGGCGGTCAAGGGCGTGATCCACCGCTATCCCGACCGGGCGCTGCTGACGCCGCTGCTGACCTGTCCGGTCTATTGCCGCTTTTGTTTCCGGCGCGAACAGGTTGGCGCGGGGGCATTGAGTGAAGCAGAGCTGGATGCGGCCCTCGACTATATCCAGAGCCGCAACGAAATCTGGGAAGTGATCCTGTCAGGCGGCGATCCGCTGGCGCTGTCCGACCGGCGGCTGGACCGGATCATCGGCGCGCTGGACGCGATCGACCATGTCGAGGTGATCCGCATCCACAGCCGGGTGCCCGCGGTCGACCCCGGCCGCGTCACCGAAGCGCTCGCCAACTTGCTGAAGCGCGACACGCCGGTCTACGTAGTGCTGCATTGCAACCATGCGCGCGAGTTGACCGACACCGCGCGCGCCGCGATTTCCAGGCTGGTCGATGGTGGCATTCCGATGTTGAGCCAGACCGTGCTTCTCAAGGGCGTCAACGACAACGCGGCGGACATGGAGGCGCTGATGCGCGCGCTGGTGCGCTGCCGGGTGAAGCCCTATTACCTGCATCACCCCGATCTCGCCCGTGGCACCGGCCATTTCCGCACCACGCTGGCCGCCGGCCAAACACTGATGCGGCGCCTGCGCGGCCGCCTGTCGGGCATAGCTCAACCGACCTATATACTTGATATTCCTGGCGGTTTTGGCAAGGCCCCGGTCGGCCCCGGCTACCTGGAAACGCGTGCTGACGGCGCTTACCTGGTAAAGGACTGGCAGGGAGGGCAACATTGTTACCAGGACAGCGCGCAACCGATTGAACCACCGACCTCAAGCTGTTAGTGTCCGCGCCCTCAAAGCATCCGCTATAGATGAAGGTGTCACGACCATGAAGGTCCAGGCAAACACGCTACGCCCGGGGCACGTGATTGAACACGAAGGCAAGGCATACAGCGTACTTACCTACGCGCTGAACCAGCCGGGCAAGGGCAATCCGTTCATCCAGATCGAGATGCGCGACGTAAAGACCGGCGTGAAGACCAACGAACGATGGCGCACCCAGGAAACCGTCGAGAAACTCAACACCGACGAACGTGAATGCTCAATGCTTTATGCCGAAGGCGACCTGATCACGCTGATGGATTCCGAGACCTATGACCAGTTCACCGTGTCGATCTCGATGGCCGGTGAAGCGGCGCCGTTCCTGTTGGAGAACATGACGGTGACGGTCGATACCGTCGAAGGCGATCCGGTCGGGGTGCGTTTGCCGCTGCATGTCACGCTGGCGGTGGCCGAGGCGGACGCGGTGGTCAAGGGCCAGACCGCGTCGTCGTCCTACAAGCCGGCGGTCCTGGAGAACGGGGTCAAGGTGATGGTCCCGCCGCACATCACGACCGGCACAAGGGTGGTTGTCGCCACCGCCGACTCTACCTATGTAGAGCGGGCCAAGGACTGAACAGGCCGGGCGGGGTTCCGCCCCAGGCCCGCGTGAGTAAATCCTATGATTCGTCCCCCCGTTATCAACGTTATGGTCAACGCCGCGCTCAAGGCTTCGCGCAGCCTGTTGCACGATTTTGGTGAAGTCGAACAGCTGCAGGTTTCCCGCAAGGGCCCGGCGGACTTCGTGTCCGAAGCCGACCGGCGGGCGGAAGACATCCTGCGCCGCGAACTGGGCAAGGCA
>JAZFSB010000182.1:0-5403 GCA_036445935.1 Alphaproteobacteria bacterium
AACCGCGTGCGCGTAATTGCCGCGCTGTTTGCCGCGCTGATCGTGTTCATCAACGTCCCGGCCGGGGCCGCCGGCCCGGTCCGTATCCTGGTGCTGGGCGACAGCCTTGCGGCCGGATACGGCCTGCGGGCCAGCGCTGCGTTTCCGGCACGGCTCGAAGCCAGGCTCAGGGCGGACGGGTTCGACGTCGTGGCGATCAATGCGGGGGTGTCGGGCGATACCAGCGCTGGCGGCCGGTCGCGTCTTGACTGGTCGCTGGCCGACAGGCCCGACATCGTTATCGTAGAGCTGGGCGCCAATGACGCGTTACGTGGGCTCGATCCGGCCATGACCCGAAGAAATCTCGACGCCATTCTGACGCGCCTCACGGCGGCAGGTGTAGGTGTGTTGCTGACCGGCATGTATGCCCCGCCCAACTACGGCCGCGAGTATGAAAAGAAATTCAAGGCGGTGTATCCGGCGCTGGCGGAAAAACATGGTGTGTTGTTCTATCCGTTCTTTCTTGATGGTGTGGCGACGGTCGCCGCGCTCAATCAGCCCGACGGCGTTCACCCCAACGAACGCGGGGTGCGTGTGATAGTTGACCTAATTGCCCCTTATGTGGTGCGCTGGTTGAAAGCGCATGAAATGACGGGCCAATGAACACAATCACCGGGGATTTCAAGGTTGCTTCCGCCGCCGATGCCGGGTGGCGGGAAATGATCGATGCCTGTGTGGCCGATATTGATCCCCTGCCGCCTGCCGCCAATCTCGGATTCGTCTACATGACCGACGCGGTGGATGGGAAGCTGGCGGCCATCATCGCGCGGCTGCGCGACACCACGCCTATCGATAACTGGGTCGGCACCATCGGGTTTGGCATCTGTGTCGCGGGCGAGGAAATGTTCGAACGGCCCGCCGTGGCGATAATGACCGCCGCCCTGCCAGCGGACAGTTTCCTGGTGCTGCCAAGCGTCACCAGCCCGGACGACCGGTTGCCCGAAGACGTTCTGAGTTGGTCGCGTGAACATGACCCAATGCTCGGCGTTGTCCATGCCGATCCCAGGGCGCCATCGTTGGAACGGGTTTTGCACGCCATCCAGAAACAGACTGGCTGTTTCCTGGTTGGCGGTTTGACGGCGTCGCGCCGGACGATGGAGCAGGTGGCCGTCGATGTCGTCGATGGCGGAGTGTCCGGCGTGCTGTTTGCGTCAACCGTTCCGGTCGTCACCGGACTGACCCAGGGGTGCAGCCCGATCGGCCCGGTGCATGAAGTTTCGCGTTGCCGCGAAAACGTCATTTTGCAACTCGATTCCCGCCCCGCCTTCGAGGTGTTCCGAGAGGATATCGGGGAACTTCTGGCCCGCAACCTGGCCGGCATCGAAGGTTATGTGCATGCCGCCATTCCGGTGGCGGGTTCGGACACTGGCGACTACACCGTGCGCAATCTGCTCGGCGTCTATCCCGAGCAGGGCTGGCTTTCGATCGGCGAACGCATCGGGGTTGCCGACCGGGTGATGTTCGTGCGCCGCGACGGGGCCAGCGCGATGGCCGATCTCAAGCGCATGGTTGCCGACACCAAACGCCGGGCCGGCGGGACGCCAAGGGCGGCGCTGTATTATTCCTGCGTTGCCCGTGGCCCCAACCTGTTCGGCGATGGCTCGGTAGAGCTGCGCACGATTTCCAATGCGCTTGGCGACGTGCCGCTGATCGGTTTCTTCGCCAATGGTGAAATCTGCAACGACCGGCTGTACGGCTATACCGGCGTGCTGACGTTGATTCTTTAAAAGGAGTAAGCGGCTCCGGTCCTCTCCCCCACCCGGCCTCCCATGCGAGTATCCTAGTGGGTGGCCGGGTGGGGGAGCGGGCCGGTGCCGGTTCCGCGTGAGCGGAACATGATCTATTGAATGCCCTCAAGCGCGTTCGCGATGATTTCGAACATCTGCTCTATGTCGCCTTTCTCGATGATCAGCGGCGGCGCCAGGGCGATGATGTCGCCGGTCTGACGCACCATTAGCCCGTCTTCGAAGCAGCGCAGGAACAGGTCTTGCGCGCGCGCGCCCGGCGCGCCGTCGCGAGGCGCGAGCTCGACCGCGCCGACCAGCCCGATATTGCGCAGATCGATGACATGCGGTTTGCCCTTGAGTGCGTGCAAGGCGTCTTCCCAGAACGGCGCCAGTTCGGCGGCGCGCTCGAACAGCCCGTCGCGAACATAGAGGTCCAGCGTCGCCAGCCCGGCGGCGCAGGCCAGCGGGTGGCCCGAATAGGTATAGCCGTGGAACAGTTCGACCATGGCGGGCGGGCCCGTCATCAGCGCATCGTAAATCGGCGCGCCGACGGCGATCGCCGACATCGGCACAGCTCCGTTGGTCAACCCCTTGGCCAGGGTCATGATATCGGGTCGGATGCCGAAACGTTCGGCGCCGAACGACGCGCCCAGCCGGCCGAAGCCGGTTATCACCTCGTCCAGGATCAACAGGATTCCGTGCCGTGTGCAAATCTCGCGCAGCCGTTCCAGATAGCCCACCGGCGGCACCAGCACGCCGGTCGAGCCCGCCATCGGCTCGACGATCACGGCGGCGATTGTGGAAGGATCGTGCAGCGCGCACAGCCGTTCCAGCTCATCGGCCAGATGCGCGCCCCAGGTGGGCTGGCCGCGGCTGAACGCCATCTCGGCAAGATTGAAGGTGTGCGGCAGATGGTCGATACCGCCCAGCATGTTGCCGAACTGCTTTCGGTTGTTGGAAATGCCGCCAACCGCGGTGCCGCCAAAACCGACCCCGTGATAGCCGCGTTCGCGGCCAATGAAACGCGTGCGCGTGGCGTCACCCCGGGCGCGGTGATAGGCCAGCGCGATCTTGAGCGCGGTATCGACGGCTTCCGAGCCCGATCCCGCGAAGAAGACGTGATCCAGCCCGTCCGGTAGCATGCCGGTCAGCCTTGTCGCCAGTTCGAACGCGCCGGGATGGCCCATCTGGAAGGCGGTCGCGTAATCCATGCGTTCCGCCTGATCCTTGATGGCATCGATGATTTCGCGCCGCCCATGCCCGGCATTGACGCACCACATGCCGGAGATGCCGTCTATCAGCCGGCGTCCATCATCGGTGGTGTAGTGAATGCCCTCGGCGGCGACCAGCATCCGCGGCGCCGCCTTGAATTGGCGGTTTGCCGTGAACGGCATCCAGTAGGGGGCAAGGTCGTTGACCGTGGTCCGGGTCGTGTCTGGCATGACGCAGCTTCCGTGCTTGCCGCAATTATCCAAGCGACGCTAACAGCGTCCCCGCGCGCCAGCAAGAGGGTGGAGAAGAGTTGGCCAGAGCCGACTTGACCGATCATGCTCTAGCGGCGGGTGAAGTCGAATACGCCGAGAATCATGTTGACGGTCGTGCCATCCTCGCAGAACGGCAACAGCAGGGCCTTGTAACTGTTGAAGCTGGGTTCGCGGTTTAGCCAGTCCTTCGCCGCGTCGCGAAAGAACAGACAACTTTCGTCGCGTACCAGCCGATAGGGGCGCAGCACGGTATCGGCCTCGTCACCCAGCGCGTCCTCGGGCGTCTTTCCAGTGAGCGAGCCGATCTGGTAGCGATCCTCGAAAACCTGACCGGCCAAGCGGTAAACGAAGCTGTCGTCCGGAAGGACATTCAGCAGGATGACAGAGCCTAGCAGCCGGTGGATCACCATCGGGTCGAAGTCGGCACGGGCCGGAAAACCGCCGGGAGGGCATAACGATTCCCAATAGTCGAGAGCTTCCGTCAGCGCCTTGCTGTCAAGTAGGGGACGTAATTTTTCGGCCGAGCCATGAAATTCCCGCATGGATTTTCTCCTTGCCTGCCGAGCTGGCGGATCGCAGATAAGATACTAAAAAAACATGCCCAATGGGTTGTTGGTTTTGGTCCGGTCCATCACTTTGGCGTATCGTAGCCGTCCAGGATTTCGCCGACGAGGCCTTTCATGTCGTCCCACGGCGCGTTGAGGAAGCTGTATAGCGCCATGATATGGGCGGGGCCGGCATAGAACTTTTCATACTGCATGTGGCGGCCGGCGAATTCCGAGCCCAGCAGGTCCCAGCCGAGCCGGAACAGCTTCATGCGCTCAGTCGCCGAATGGCCCTGGACCGACCAATAGCGCTCGAACTTCTCGCGCAGCGCGGGGTCTTCCAGCACCGATGAATCCGCCGGCATCTGGAACGGGCCGCCGCCCATCATCTCGCGCACGATGTCGCAGATCGCCGAATGGTTGGTGGTGCACCAGTGCAACGCCGCGTACATAAAGCGCCGGTTGATCGTCTGATAGCCGGGCGCCACTTCCTCGCAGTTCTGGATCTGGCCCATGATCATGCCCTCCAGCGCCGCCTGCATTGCGGCGAGCTGGCCCAGCGTTGTCTGCACGGCCGGGATGTGACTGGCATTGTTGACGTCCGCGACGCACGCGGCGAGTCCCACGATCAGTTTGAGTTTTTCAAGGAAACGGATGTTGGCCTGGTGGTTGGCCAGCGAATGGCCGGGCGACACCATGTAGATCGCCCGTGTCATCTCGATATCGTCGTGGCAGAACACCTTTTCCCACGGCACCTTGACGTTCTCGAACAGCAGCGCACTGTCGGATTCGTCGAACCGCCAGGTCAGCGGGCTGTCGAATTCGCTGGTGGCGAATTTTTCGAACGGCTTGCGCGACCAGATCGATACGCCCGGTGCGTTCATCGGCACGACGCAGGTGATCGATTCCTTTTCCTGGCCTGGCCCCATCGGCTGCAAGTTGCCGCACCAGGTTTCGTGGGCGAACACGGCCGACGTGCCCAGCATCTTGAGCCCGTTCAGCGTGACCCCGGTATCGTCCTCGGCGGTGACGCGCAGCGTCGGCGATTGGTCCGGTCCGGGCTCGACCGCGCCCGGCCGGCGCGCGCCTTGCGGGTTGGTGACGGCGTGCGAGGCGAATATGTCGTTGTGCCGCATGTGCTTGTAGTAATTGACCATATTGTCGCCGAACCCCTTGCGGATGCCGTCGAACAGGTCGGGCCGCATGGCCAGTCCGCAGACATAGCTGGGGAAATTATCGGGCGAGCGGCCGAGCAGCCCGTAGGTCCAGGACGCGATGCGCCGGTGGGTTTCGAAGCGTTTCAGCAGGTCGTCGCGCGACTTCGGCAGCAGGAAGTAGCTCGAGAAGCTTTCGCCGTCCTCCTCGAAGGTCATCACGTCGCGGTTTTCGGGCGCGCGCTTGCGGTCGTAGATCATGGCGAACGATTGTGCCGCGTTGCGGAATGCCGGATGTGTGGTGACGTCCTCGACCAGCTCGCGCCCGACATAAACCTTGCGGCCGTCGCGGATGGAGTCGAGATATTCCTTGCCCGTCATCAACATCGGTTCTTATTCCTTTCGTGCGCCGATACTTTCTACTTCACGCTGTTGGCTTCGCGCGCCATTGAAA
>JAZFSB010000183.1:0-10037 GCA_036445935.1 Alphaproteobacteria bacterium
TCAGCGCGGACGCGATCATGTTGGGCGACGGCATCATGCCGTAGATATTCTGATGATGCTCGTTCAGCACCATCCCGTCGAAGCCGAGATCATCGGCATAGGCAAGCTGATCGATATATTCCTGATAGAGGCCACGCGATTTTTCACGGTCCCACAGCTTGTTGGGGACCGTGACCCAGCCCGAATCATAGCGTTCGTCAAAATCCGCCGGTAGATGCGGATAGGCCATGAAATGCCAGCAAAACAGCTGTACCGGATGCATCGAAATACCCCCTGCCCATGTGTTGTTATATGGGCTGATCATGCCCCGCCATAGCTGGTGCGGCAAGCCCGGGCAGACAGGTATTCAATGCAACGATGTGAAACGATAATCCGCGCCAGCGCTCAAACGTTTTAAGCGCTGGCGCCTTATCGTTAGACCATGATGTCCACGCTAGGCGGTGCATCGGCACGCGGGGGTGCCGAGCTTTCGTCGCGGGAACGTTGGCTGCTGCCACCCTCATCCACCGGGGCCGCGCGGGTGAGCGCCTGATCCTGGGGCTGGGGGGCTTCGATACGGGCTTCCGTTGGGAAGCCCTGGCGTGGAATTCCCGCACCTGGTCCTGTAACATTCATCCTGGACGCCTCCTTATGGGTTATTCGTCCGATATGCCGGATACAAACCGACATCGGTAGCCTAGGCTTGAGCCCGTTAACAACAGGATGACAAACAGGGTTAAGACCAGGGAAATTTGACCATGAATTTTGAATTGCCGACGCCGCTGGTGACAACCGACTGGCTCGCCGATCATCTGGACAACCCGACGCTTCGTATTGCCGATGCAAGCTGGTACCTGCCCCAGATGGGCCGCGACGGACATGCCGAATACGATGCCGGCCACATCCCGGGTGCCGTGTACTGGGATATCGACGCGATTGCCGATACCAACACCGGCCTGCCCCATACCGTGCCAACCTCCGATACATTCGCGCACCACATGGCAGCCCTTGGAATCAGCAACGACACCGCCATCGTGGTCTATGACGGGATCGGCCTGTTCAGCGCTGCCCGGCCGTGGTGGTTGCTGCGCCATTTCGGCCATGACCGGGTCGCGGTACTGGATGGCGGGCTGCCAAAATGGAAAGCCGAAGGCCGGACGCTGAATTCCGATATCCCCGCACCCGCCGCGGCTCGATTTACACCACGGCCCCGCCCCGCGTTGTTCCGCGATCTGGCCGCCATGAAGGCTAATATCGATGGCAATGCCGAGCAGGTACTCGACGCCCGCGCCGTCGGGCGCTTCAAGGGCGCCGAACCCGAACCCCGCCCCGGCACCCGCGCCGGCCATATTCCAGGCAGCCGCAATCTGCCCTTTGGCGAGCTGCTGGACGACACCGCCAAGACCATGCTGCCACCCGGGGCGCTGCGCGAACTGTATGAAGCCGCCGGCATCGATCTCGCCGCCCCGATCACCACCACTTGCGGCTCCGGAGTCACGGCGTGCGCGCTGGCGCTGGGGCTGGCCCGGCTCGGACGCGACGATGTGGCGATCTATGACGGCTCCTGGTCGGAATGGGGAACCCGCGACGACACGCCGGTGGAGACAGGGTAGGACAACGCGCTTTCCACCTTCCGGCGGCGGTGGCATGATGCGCACCCTTGGCCCTGCAAAAATCCAATAAGTGAAGAAAATGAAAGAAGACACCCTGATCACCACGGCGGGGCGTAGCCCTGATGATAATCACGGCATCGTCCATCCGCCGGTGTATCACGCCTCGACCATCACGGCGCCGACGCTGGCCGAATTCCGCGAACGCCGCAAACATCGCTGGGACCTTGGGGTCTACACCGATGGCCGCCAGGGAACGCCTACTCATGAAGCGCTGGAAGTCGCCGTCGCGACCCTGTTTGGCGGTGACCGGGCGGTGGCGCTGGGATCGGGGCTGGCCGCGATCAACGCCGCCATGTTCGCGTTTCTGGAATCGGGCGACCACGTATTGATGGTTGATTCCGTCTATGCACCGTCTCGGCGCGTCTGCGACGTTTTCCTGGCGCGTTTCGGGGTCGAGACGACCTATTACGACCCGCTGATCGGTGCCGGCATCAAGGATCTGATCCAGGACAATACCAAGATCGTCTATCTGGAATCGCCGGGCTCGCTGACCTTCGACGTTCAGGATATCGATGCCATCGTGCGTGAAGCCAAGAAACGCGGCTGCATTACCATCATCGACGATACCTGGTCGTCGGGCGTTTTCCTGAAACCCTTTGAACTCGGCATCGACATTTCCGTCGTCGCCGCCACCAAATATATCGTCGGCCATTCAGACGTGATGATGGGCATGGTGACGACCACCAACGAGCATTGGCAGCGGGTGCGCCAGGCCGCCAGCGATCTCGGCGCCAATGCCGGACCCGATGACTGCTATCTTGCTCTCAGGGGTTTACGCACCATCAAGATCCGTATGCTGCGCCATCAGGAAACCGGGCTGAAGCTGGCGCGCTGGCTGCGTGACCGGCCCGAGGTCAAGCGCGTCCTGCATCCGGCGCTTGAAGACGATCCCGGCCACGAATTGTGGAAACAATATTTCACCGGCGCCTGCGGCCTGTTCGGGCTCGAACTTGCGCAGGACTATCCGGAGAAGGCGCTGGCCGCCATGCTCGACGGGCTGGAACTCTACGGCATGGGGGCAAGTTGGGGTGGCTTCGAAAGCCTGATCCTGCTGACCGACCCGACGCCGATCCGCACCGCCACCAAGGCGCGCTGGGAAGGTATCAATCCGACATTCCGTATCCATGCCGGCCTCGAAGACCCGGACGATCTGATTGAAGACCTGACCAAGGGGTTCGAGCGGCTCAACGCCAATTGCTGAGGACCATGGCCGACAACGCGATCACACGACCTCAGTCCGCCATCGACGCGGCGCTTGCGGCGATTACCTTTGACGCACGCGGGCTGGTGCCCGCCATCGCCCAGCAACATGACAGCGGCGAGGTTCTGATGATGGCCTGGATGAACCGCGACGCGGTGGCCGAGACGCTGCGCACCGGCCAGGTGTGCTATTTCTCGCGCTCACGCGCGGCACTCTGGCGCAAGGGCGAAAGCTCGGGCCAGACCCAGGCGCTGGTCGATTTCCGCATCGATTGCGACAATGACACCGTGCTTGTGCTGGTCGACCAGACCGGCGTCGCCTGCCACACAGGACGACGCAACTGCTTTTTCAGCGCGGTGCGCGACGGCGGCATCGAGACCATCGCCGAGGTCGAAATCGACCCGGACGAGCTCTACAAGAAATGACCGACGACGGCGCGCCGGAAGACAATCCCGGCCCGATCGAGGTATCGCTGCTCACCGGATTTCTCGGCTCCGGCAAGACGACCCTGCTCAACCGGCTGCTGCGTCATGCGGAGATGAGCGAGACGGCGGTGCTGATCAACGAATTCGGCGATATCGGCATCGACCATGAGCTGGTCGAGCAGGTCGACGAAACCATGATCGAGCTTACCACCGGCTGCCTGTGCTGTGCGGTTCAGGGCGACCTGACGCGCGCGCTGCGCGAATTGTTCCTGCGCCGGGTCAAGGGCGATTGCCCTCCCTTCCGCCGCGTGTTGATTGAAACCACCGGACTGGCCGATCCGGCGCCGATCCTGCACACGCTGATCAACGATCCGGTGATCGCGACGCGCTATTTTCTCGACGGGGTGATTTCCACCGTCGATGCGGTGCACGGGCTGGGCCAACTGGACCGGCACGAGGAATGCCGCAAGCAGACCGCCGTCGCCGACCGCATCGTGATCACCAAGAGTGACCTTGCCGACGAGGCCGCGCTGTCGGCGCTGGAGGCGCGCATTGCGTCCCTCAATCCGGGCGCGCCGCGTCACCGGGCGGTGATGGGCGAGATTGAGCCCGATGCGCTGTTCGGCTGCGGGCTCTACAACCCATCGGGTAAAAGCTTCGACGTGCGGAACTGGCTGCGCGCCGAGGCCTTCGGGCAAGACCACGACCATGCCGATCACGATCACCACCGCCATGACGGCGGGATCGACTCGTTCTGCATGATTTATGACGAACCGGTGGACTGGGCCGCCTTCGTCGCCTGGATACAAACGCTGATCACCCATCGCGGGGAAAACTTGCTGCGCATCAAGGGGATCATGAACATCGCCGGGGAAGACGCCCCGATTGCCATTCACGGCATCCAGCATATGTTCCATCCGCCGGTCCGCCTGCCCGCCTGGCCAAGCGACGACCGGCGCAGCCGCGTGGTGTTCATAACCCACGAAATCGACCGGCGCGAAATCGAAGCCAGCCTCGACGCGCTGCAACAGGCCGCCAAGGAAACGTCGGACGGGGCGTAGTTTGACAAAAAGCGTTATATACGGCGATATATAGCGCTCTCCACACAAACTGCCGACCTTATGCGCGCTTTTACCCTGCTGGCCCTTGCCCTGACTCTGAGCTGCCCGCCCACGACCGCCGGCGCGGCGGAACGAATCCTGGTGTTCGCCGCCGCCAGCACGGTCGAGGCACTCGGCGCATCTGTCGCGCTCTACCGCAAAACGGCTGACGATGACATCCGCCTATCCTTCGCCGCAACCAGCGCGCTTGCCCGACAGATCGAACATGGCGCGCCGGCGGACCTGTTTCTGGCCGCCAACACCGCCTGGATGGACCGGCTGGAAACCCGCAAGCTGATCGTGCCCGGCAGCCGCACGCCGTTGTTCGGTAACCGGCTGGTGTTGATCGCCCCGCGCGCAAGCGGGCTCACCGCCCGGCTGGACCGAAAATTCGATCTCACCACCCTTCTGGGACCTGGCGACCGGCTCAGCATCGCCGATCCCGACCATGTCCCCGCCGGCGCCTACGCCAAGGCCGCGTTGGAAAAACTTGGCATGTGGCAGCGCGTCTCAAGCCGGCTGGCGCGCACGCCTAATGTCCGCGCGGCGTTGGCGTTGGTTGCGCGGGGCGAGGCTGTTGTCGGCATCGTCTACGGCACCGATGCGATGGCGAGCCGCGCCGTGCGGGTCCTCGACCTGTTTCCCACCACCAGCCATGCGCCGATCCGCTACCCGCTGGCCATCGTCGCCGGCCGCGATAGGCCCGGCGTGCGCGCGCTTTACCGTTTCCTGCTCTCGCCCGAAGCGGCAAGCAGCCACGCCGGGTTCGGTTTCATGGTCGCCCAGCCATGATCGACCTCAGCCCCGCCGAGATCGAGGCACTTGGCCTCAGCCTGCGCATCGCCTTCTGGGCCACGCTGTGCAGCCTGCCCCCCGGCATCGCGGTTGCCTGGCTGCTGGCGCGGCGCGACTTCCCCGGCAAGGCCATGTTCGACGCGCTGGTTCACCTGCCGCTGGTGGTCCCCCCGGTAGTGGTCGGCTACGTACTGCTGGTGGTGCTCGGTCGCACCGGGCCGGTCGGCCGCTGGCTCTTTGAGACATTCGGGCTGACGCTCGGCTTTTCCTGGCGCGGGGCCGCCGTCGCCGCCGCGGTGATGGCCTTTCCACTGATGGTGCGCGCCATCCGCCTGTCGCTCGAAGCGGTCGACCAGAGGCTGGAGGACGCGGCGCGCACACTGGGCGCGGGCCCGGTTTCTGTGTTTCTGACCGTCACCCTGCCCTTGACCGCGCCCGGACTGGTGGCCGGCGCGATCCTGGGTTTCGCCCGTTCCCTGGGTGAATTCGGCGCCACCATCACCTTCGTATCCAACATTCCGGGCGAGACACGGACCCTGCCCATCGCGCTCTACACCTTCACCCAGACACCGGACGGCGAAATGGCCGCGCTGCGCCTGGTGCTGATCTCGGCCGCGGTGGCCTTCGCCGCCCTGGCGGCATCGGAAATCATCGCCCGGCGGGTCCGCCAGCGGATCGGGGCGGCGTCATGATCCGCATCGATGTCACGCGCAAGCTCGCGCACTTCAAGCTGGATGCCACGTTCGAGGCGGACAGCGCCGGCATTACCGCATTGTTCGGCCGTTCCGGCGCGGGCAAGACCTCGATCGTCAACATGCTGGCCGGGCTGCTGCGGCCCGATAGCGGCTGCATCGAGATCGACGGGCGCGTGTTGTTCGACCATAAGGCGGGTATCAACCTGCCACCCCACAAGCGCCGCCTCGGCTACGTGTTCCAGGAAAGCCGCCTGTTCCCGCATTACACCGTGCGCGGGAACCTGACTTACGGCATGAACCGCCGCGACGAGGCCGCGCGCAAAATCGATTTCGACACGGTGGTTGATGTGCTGGGCATCGGACATCTGCTGGAGCGCCGGCCGCGTGCGCTGTCGGGCGGCGAAAAGCAGCGCGTCGCGCTGGGCCGCGCGCTGTTGACCAGCCCCGAACTGCTGCTGATGGACGAACCGCTGGCCAGCCTCGACGCCCCGCGCAAGCAGGAAGTTCTGCCGCTGATCGAGGCGCTGCGCGACCGCTTCAATGTGCCCATCGTCTATGTCACCCATTCAATGGACGAAATCGTTCGGCTGGCCGACACGCTGGTGCTGATCGACGAGGGCAAGGTCGCTGCCGTCGGCCCGATCGAGGAACTTACCAGCCGGCTCGATCTGCGACCCCTGACCGGGCGCTACGAAGCCGGCTCGGTGATCGCCGCGCGCATCGCCGGCCATGACTCGGAATATGCCCTCAGCCTGCTCGAGTTCGCCGGCGGCACCTTCCGCGTGCCGAGGATCGATCTGCCGGTCGGCGCCCGGCTCAGGGTCCGCATTCGCGCGCGCGACGTATCGCTGGCGGTCAAGCGGCCGGAAGGATTCAGCGATCTCAACGTCATCCCCGGCACGGTTGAACAGATCGGCGGTTCCGTCGAAGATGCGTCCGCGCCGGACCTCGATCTCCGTCTCGATATCGGCAGCCCGCTCTGGGTTCGGATCAGCCGGCGCGCGTTCCACGATCTCGGCCTCGCCGAAGGCAGTTCGGTGTTCGCCGTGATCAAGGGCACCTCGATAGACCGACTCAGCCTCAGCCGCCTCAAGACCGGCGACGAACAAAGTGATTTGACCAACCAGCAGGGAACCCCGACATGAGCGCCATCGTCCTGATCGTCGATTACACCTTTAAACCCGGACAGCGCGACGCCTTCGTCGCCCGCGTCCAGGAACACCGCAAGAACGTGATGGCCAATGAGCCGGGCTGTAAACAGTTCGATGTGATCGTGCCGGACGACGCACCCAATCAGGCATTCCTGTATGAAATCTATGAGGACGCGGCGGCCTTCGAACAGCACGGCCAAACCGCCTATATGGCCGAATACCGCGCCGATACAGGGCCCATGATCGCCGAGCGCATCCTCAATAAGGGGCAGATCAGCAACGGCTAGGTTATCCGTTTCAGCCGTAGCATCGCCACGATTCCCAGGGCCGGGCCGATCGCCAGCCCCGCGAGGACCACGGGCCAACCCAGACTGGCGGCAATCGCCGGGGTGATCTGTACCGTTATGAAGGTCAGGGCGAAGCCCAGCGCGGTCTGAAAGCTCAGCAAGGTGCCGCTCTGCTCCGGCGGCACGAAATCGGCAACCAGCGCCGAGAACTGCGCCGAATCCGGGACGATGGTGATCCCCCAGATGACCACGATGACGAAGGTCAGCCACACCGGCCCGCCGAAGCTGATCGCCGCGGTAATCGCCGAGGTTCCGCTGAGCGCCATCGCGATGATCGCTGTTTCCGCCTTGCCGATCCGGTCGGCGGCAAAGCCCGCGAAGGCGCACGCGATGCCGCCCGCGCCAATGGCGATGAAGGCCGTCAACTTGGCGAGCTGTTCCGCGTCGGCGATGGGGAGAGACACACTGTAAGACGCCGTGGTCGCCACCGCGATCCATGCCCACATGGCGTAGAGTTCCCACATATGGCCGAAATAGCCGGCATAGGCGAGCCGCACCCGCCGGTTGGTCCAGGCGATCATAAGCGCCCTGGGATCGAAGCGCGGCGCGACGGCGTGGTGCGGCCCCAACGCGAGCATGAGCGCCAGGAGCCCGGCCGCCACAGAAGCAAGCGAGACAATGCCCACGGTCAAACGCCAGTCGGCGCCGCCCATGAAGGACACCAGATGCGGTGACGCCGAGCCCAGGGTCAGCGCCCCGACCAGCAAGCCCACCAACAGCCCGCGATCCTTCACCCCCCAGCCGGTCGCGATCTTCATGCCGACCGGGTAGACCCCGGCCAGCAGGGCGCCGGTCGCGAACCGGGCGGTAATGGCCAACGCGCCGCCGGGTTCGGCGATCAGGAACACGGCGTTGACGAGCCCCGCGCCGATCGCGGACGCCGCGAACACGCGCCGCGGGTCGAAACGATCGGCAAGACCGAGCACGGCGGAAACCAGCGCGCCGACCACAAAGCCAAGCTGAACACCGCTTGAAAGCGCGGCCTGGCGAAATGGCGACAGGTCGGCTTCTCTCAGCATCTCGGGCAGGATCGCCGCCGATACGAACCACAGGCTCATGGCGGCAACCTCGGCCAATATGAGCAGTGTTATCGAACGAAATTTGGGAGAAGCTGTCGCGGGCATGAAATGGCATGTTACCCGGAAATGCCCTGGCTGCCAGCTTCCGGCCACCCAGGTGAAGTCTAAACCCGTGTCGCACCCGCAATGGACGCCGCAGCAGGGCTTGTAACTCTTTGTCACCCTCTATCAAGCGATTACTGGGGGGCCGCTGGAATGCCCTGTCGGGCAATCTTCGCGGCATGGTACTGCTGTCGGTGGGCGCTATCCTGTTTTCGGCGACCGACGTGCTGGTCAAATATCGCGCCGCTTAAACCTTGAACCCGCCAAGCACGGTATCCGCGAAAAGCTCCTCGACCGTCATCGACCGGTGGGAAATGCCCTGCTCCTGACACATCTGCAGGAAAGCCTGCAGGGTGATGCGGTTGGCTTCCACGCCATAGGGCCAGATGTCGTCACCCATCAGGGCGGTCATTTCCTCGGCACAGGCGAACGCCCAGGGAAAGGGAAAGCGTGAAATCGTTCCGTCACGCAGCCGGGCAACGCTGCGATCCTTGGCGGTTTCAAAGCCGCTGAGCAGGTTCTTCGCGACCCACGGGTGACGATCGAGGATTTCCCGCTTGATGGCGATTAAATGCATGATCGGAAACACGCCGGTGTCACGGTAGGAATCGCGTTCGACCTGCTGGAAATTCGGTATCAGCCGCACGACCGACGTATTCCCGGCAAGAAAACTGCGCGGCGCCAATGACGACATCAGCGCGTCGATCTCACCCGAAAGCAGCATTTCATCCAGGCTTTTGTCCAATTCCGGCACAAGTTTGACCGTATCCGGCAATGAGAGTTTTACATGTTCCGCACGGCCGCCCTGATTGACCCCGGACTGAACCCACTCGATTTCTTCAAGCGGAATTCCGATGTCATGCATCAGATAGGCACGGCTGTACATTCCGGCCGTGTGCGCCCATTCAGGATAGCCGACCCGCCTGCCGCGCAGGTCGGCGGGCATCCGCACGGGGCCGTCGCGCAAAACGTAAAACGAGGAATGGCGAAAGACTCGCGAGGTAAAGACCGGGATAGCGCTCAGGCTGTCGTCGCCCTGCGAGCGCAGCGAGACATACATCCCCATCGACATTTCGGACGCATCCCATTCACGATGTGTGGTGAATCTGTGGAAGATTTCCTGAACCGTGAGATTTTGGAAATTGATCCGCAAGCCCTCGACCGGCACCGCGCCGTTTACCAGGTCCCTGACATGATCGTAATCACAAACCGCCAGCGTCAGATCGAGTTCGTTCATGTATTCGTGTCCCAGCCTGTCAATTCACCGACGCCATGGTTGCCATGTCATGTGAGCCACTGCAAGCCGCTCAGTACCAAAGTCGCCAGTGTGCCGAACAGGGCCGCGAACCAAAGGTTGGGGCCAAGCACAAGCCGGTCCATCGGCACGCGGAACATGGCGCTGGCGACCGTGACCGACACGGCCGAGATGCCTATCATCGACGCCATGGCCCAACCGACCAGCGCGCTTTCCATTACCACCAGATCGGTTGGCCCTTCGGGCAATGGCGCGATCAGCACCAGCATGACGGTGATCGACACGATCTGGTGTA
>JAZFSB010000184.1:0-2544 GCA_036445935.1 Alphaproteobacteria bacterium
GTGCAGCGCGGCGGCGGCTATTCCGGCTACGGCATCGTCACCATCCTCTATTCCGGTTCCATGCTGTTCGCGCTCTATGACATCGACGCGGTGCGCTATGACGGGTTGCGGGTGCTGACCAACACGCCACCCTGCGGCGCGTTCCGGGGCCACGGCACGGTAAATGTGCGGTTCGCCTTCGAAAGCCTGCTGGACGAGATGGCGCGCGAAATGGGGCTCGACCCCATCGCTGTGCGCCGCGCCAACTTGCTCAAGGCGCCGACCTTCAGCGCCAATGATCTGATGGTGAATTCCTATGGCCTGCCCGAATGCCTCGACTGGGTCGAGAAGGCCAGCGGCTGGAAGCAGCGCAAGGGCAAGATGGAACCCGGCCGCGGGCTGGGCATCGCGTGCTCGCACTATGTCAGCGGCGCGTCCAAGCCGGTGCAATGGACCGGCGAGCCGCACGCCACCGTCAACATCAAGCTGGATTTCGACGCCTGTCTGACCATCCTGACCGGCGCGCCCGAGATCGGTCAGGGATCGTCCACCATCCTGACCCAATGCGTCGCCGAGGTGCTGGGCATCGATCCGTCGCGCATCCGCATCGTGACGTCGGACAGCGCGCTGACACCCAAGGATAACGGCGCCTATTCGTCGCGCGTCACCTTCATGGTCGGCAACGCCGCGATCGACGCCGCCACCAACCTGAAGACGCTGCTGGTCGAGGCGGCGGCCCGCAATATGGATGTCGAACCGGATGACGTTGAGTGCCTGGGCGAGGTCTACCGCGCCGGCAGCCAGGATGTCGGCATGAGCTTCGAGGACGTGGTCATGGCCGCGCTGGAAGGCACCGGCACGATCACGGCCAGGGGCAATTTCGACACCATCCCGGAAAGCTGGGGCGGCAGGAAATATCGGGGCGCCGCCATCGGCGGCACCATGGCGTTTTCCTACGCCGCCCAGGTGGTCGAGGTTAAGGTCGATCCCGACACCGCCGAGATTTCGATTACCAAGGTCTGGGTCGCGCATGATTGCGGCAAGGCACTCAATCCGCTCTCGGTCGAGGGCCAGATCGAAGGTTCGGTCTGGATGGGGATGGGCCAGGCTTTGTACGAGGAAACAAGGCTGCACGAAGGGCTCGGCATCACCGGCAATTTTCTCGATTACCGCGTGCCGACGATCATCGAATCGCCGCCGATCGAAACTCACATCGTGGAATCCATCGACCCGCACGGGCCCTTTGGCGCCAAGGAAGCGGGCGAGGCGTCGCTGGCCGGTTTCCTGCCCGCCATGGCCAACGCGGTTGCCGATGCGATGGGGGTGCGCGTCGAGGAATTGCCTGTGACGCCTGACCGGCTGATGGAAATTCTCGAAAAACACGCCAAGGAAACGGGAGCGGCCGCCTGATGGAATACATGCCGGAATTCGATCTGCACCGCCCGACCGGCGTCGATGAAGCAGTAAAGCTCAGCACCTCGACCGAAGCCGCACGCTATCTCGCCGGTGGCACCGACATGATCGTCAATGTGCGCCGTGGCATCGAACAGCCCAAAGCGCTGATCGACCTGTCGGAGATCGACGAGCTCAAGACGATCCGCGATGAAGGCGCGGCCCTGGTGATCGGCGCCGGGGTTACGCTGGATGCGATTGCCGGGGACGCGCGCATAGCCAAAGATTTCCGCGCCGTCGCCGAGGCCGCTGCCGCCGTTGCCGGCCCGACCCACCAGAAATACGGCACGCTCGGCGGCAATCTCTGCCTCGATACCCGCTGCCTGTTCTACAACCAGTCGGAATGGTGGCGGAAATCGAACGATTATTGCCTCAAGGAACGCGGCTCGATCTGCCACGTCGCCCCCGGCGGCAAGCGCTGCTTCGCCGCTTTTTCGGGCGATGTCGCGCCGTCGATGCTGGTCCACCGGGCGGAGGCCGAAATTGTCGGGCCCGGCGGGCGCCGCCGCATTCCGCTCGCCGACATGTACCGCAATGACGGCATGGATCATCTGGCGCTGGAGGCTGGCGAGCTGCTGGTCGCGGTCCATCTGCCGAAGTCCGAGGCCGGCGTGAAGTCCACTTACGAGAAGGCCCGCGTGCGCGGCTCGATCGACTTCCCGTTGGCCGGCGCCGCTGTGTGGCTGAAGGCAGCCGACGGCAAAATCGAGGAGCTGCGCATCGCGCTGACCGCGGTCAATCCGTATCCGCATAACGTCACCGGGCTCGACGCCTTCGCCGGCCGCGCGCTGGACGATGCGGCGCTGGAGGAAATCCGCGATCTGGTGCAGCGCCAGGCCCGTCCGATGAGCACCACCACCGTCAAGCCCTGGTACCGCAGCCGCTTCATCGGCGCCATCGCCAAACGCCTGGTCGCCAAACTCTCTTAAGGCTTAATCCCGCCTGTGCGGTTTCGGTGCGCCTTGCGGCGCGCTAGACTCGTAGCCCTGAGAGGGCCGCCGTCAGAAGCGGCCGCGTGATACAGGGGGCGTGACGATGGCGGAGGCGGGAATTCCGGTACTGATCGTGGGTGGCGGGCCGGTCGGGCTCGGGCTCGCGATCGAGCTCGGCTGG
>JAZFSB010000185.1:0-2824 GCA_036445935.1 Alphaproteobacteria bacterium
CCTGACCCGGTCCTTCGACATTCTTGAGACCGTGCGCATGCGGGTTGGCGCGTTGCCGCTCTACCCGACCAACGCGCTCAACTACAACCTCACCTGGAGCACCGACGGGCTGATCAACGAATATTGCAACCCGTGCGAGGCTATCCATGGCGGCGAGCGCACCGACGTGATCGCGTTGCAGGGGATCGAGCAGTTCTTGCTCGACGGCATTACCTATGAGGCATTCAACACGTCTGGCGGGCTGGGCACGTTGTGCGACACGCTTGACGGCAAGGTGAGAGAGCTCAACTACAAGACGGTGCGCTATCCCGGCCATTGCGAGTACATGAAAATGCTGGTCAACGATCTGCGCCTTGGCGACCGGCGGACATTGTTCCGTGACGTGCTGGAAACCGCGATCCCGATGACCTTCCAGGACGTGGTGCTGGTGTTTGCCACCGTCATCGGCGAGCGCGACGGCCGGTTGATGCAGGAATCCCACGCCAACAAGATCTATAGCCGCGACATCGGCGGCCGTCGCTGGAGCGCGATCCAGGTGACTACCGCGGCCGCCGTCTGCGCCGTGCTCGACCTGGTGCGCGAGGGCGTGTTGCCCGATCACGGCTTCCTGCGCCAGGAGGACGTGCCGCTGGACGCCTTCCTCGCCAACCGTTTTGGCAGCTATTACGCCCAGTCCGCTGCCTTCCTGGCGGGCTGAGGACCCATCCAACCAGAGAGATATTCATGCCTGACACGCCCCGCCCGCCCGCGCTTGATCCCGCCACGATCACGCCCCGCACCGGCACCGCCTATCCGCCCGAACATGCCGCGATCTGCGACGGGCGGCTCAAATGGGCGATGGGCGACGCGGTCGGGTTGAGCCATTTCGGCGTCAATCTGGTCGCCCTCCCGCCCGGCGTGGCTTCGTCGCAGCGTCACTGGCATGCCAACGAGGATGAGTTCGTCTTCGTGCTCGAGGGCGAAATCACGCTAATCACCGATGCCGGCGAACAAGTGCTCGGGCCGGGCATGGCGGCGGGCTTTCCCGCTGGGCGCGCCGATGGCCATGTGCTGGTCAACCGCACCAATGCCAGCGTGCGTTATCTTGAGGTCGGCGATCGCGCCACGGACGAGGTGGTGGAATATTCCGATGTCGATATGCGCCTGACCCGCAAGGACGGCAAACGCCAGATGACCAGGCGCGACGGCACGGCGTATTAGGAGATCACGATGGACGCGACCGATCTGTTGCAGGAGTTGGGAATCGCGGACGCGGTCGTGCCTGAAGGCGGGATCGCCGTGCGCACGCCGATTGACGGATCGGTGATTGCCCATGTTGCCCTGGATGATGCCGCCGCGGTCGATGATGCGCTGGGTGACGCGGATGCAGCCTTCCACCATTGGCGCCAGGTTCCGCCGCCGGCGCGGGGTGAGCTGGTCCGGCTGTTTGGCGAGGAACTGCGTGCCGCCAAGGCGGCGCTCGGCCGGCTGGTCGCGATCGAGTCCGGCAAGATCCTGCCGGAAGGGCTGGGCGAGGTGCAGGAGATGATCGACATCTGCGATTTCGCGGTCGGTCTGTCGCGCCAGCTCTACGGGCTGACCATCGCGTCGGAACGGCCCGGCCACCGCATGATGGAGACCTGGCACCCGCTGGGGCCGGTCGGCATTATCAGCGCCTTCAACTTTCCGGTCGCGGTGTGGGCGTGGAATACCGCGCTGGCGCTGGTCTGCGGCGACACGGTGGTGTGGAAGCCGTCGGAAAAGACGCCGCTGACGGCGCTCGCCTGCCAGGCGCTGCTGGGCCGTGCGCTGGCGCGCTATGATGGGGTTCCGGGTGATGTCGCCGCTGGCCTGTCGCGGGTGGTGATTGGCGGGGCCGAGGTGGGGGTGGCCCTGGTTGCCGATCCTAGGGCGCGGCTGATCAGCGCCACTGGAAGCTGCGCCATGGGGCGCGCGGTCGCGCCGGTAGTCGCGGCACGCATGGGCCGCGCGCTGCTTGAGCTCGGCGGCAACAATGCCATGGTGGTGACGCCGTCGGCGGATCTCGACCTTGCCGTGCGCGCCATCCTGTTCTCCGCCGTCGGCACCGCCGGTCAGCGTTGCACCAGCCTGCGCCGGCTGATCGTGCACGACGACGTGCGCGCAGAACTGGTCGCCCGGCTGAAGCGCGCTTATGAAGGCATCAAGGTGGGGTCGCCGCTGGAGGACGGTACGCTGGTCGGCCCGCTGATCGACGAGCGTGCTTTCGCATCCATGCAGGCGGCCCTTGCCGCCGCCGGCGCCGATGGCGGCACGGTGTCGGGCGGTGCGCGCGCGCTCGCGGAGGACTTGCCCGACGCCTGGTACGCACGGCCCGCTATCGTCGAAATGCCTTCCCAGACCGACATCGTGACCGAGGAAACCTTCGCGCCGATTCTCTATGTCGTTCCCTATCGCGACCTGGATGAGGCGATCGCGCTGCACAACGCGGTCGATCAGGGGTTGGCGTCATGCATCTTCACCACCGATCTGCGCGAAGCCGAACGGTTCATCGGCCCGGAAGGGTCCGATTGCGGCATCGTCAACGTCAATATAGGCCCCAGCGGTGCCGAAATCGGCGGTGCGTTCGGCGGAGAAAAGGACACTGGCGGTGGGCGGGAATCGGGATCGGACGCCTGGAAGGCCTATATGCGCCGCGCCACCAACACCATCAACTATTCCAACGATCTGCCGCTGGCGCAGGGCATCCGTTTCGATGCCGGCTAGATCATCTATCGCTTTCGCGATATCGCACCGGCCCGGATCGCGGGTTGAATAGCGCGCTCCGGAACGGTATGCCGGGGGGACAGGAAATTCAGGGAGCAGA
>JAZFSB010000186.1:0-6336 GCA_036445935.1 Alphaproteobacteria bacterium
GACACCAGATACACAGTCCAATACCTGCGGAAAGCCCCAGGGGTCTGGGATTTTCGCGCACATAATCTATGGACCTCGATCTATGGACCTCGGTTTGCCGAAAGGGGGGGGATGGTGGAGCCAGGCGGAATCGAACCGCCGACCTCTTGAATGCCATTCAAGCGCTCTCCCAACTGAGCTATGGCCCCTCCGTCTGGAATTCTCCGGCGCCGGACTTTCCCGCGCGCGGCGGCACCCTACTGAAAGGGTTGGCGAATGTGCAACCGAAAAATCGCAGCCCGTCGGTTGCCGGGCCCGGGATCAGGTTTCCGGCTCCTTGTCTCCCTCCGCATTGTCAATGACTTCGAGAATATCGTCCTTGTCCTCGCCAAGCTCGGACGCGTCCTCGATCGCCTCTTCTTCTTCATCGTTTTCGTCGGACTCATCGGCATCGGCATCGGCGATCAGCAGATCATCGCCCCCGGTATCCTCGACCTTCGCCGGCTTCGGTTTGGGTTTGGCTGCCGCGGGCGGCGTGGGTTTTGGGCGCTGTGGCCTTGCCTGGGCCACTGGATCGTGCGTTACGCCGCATTTCGGGCAAATAATGGGGTCGCGCCGCATATCGTAAAAACGCGCGCCGCACCCACCGCAAAAGCGTTTGACGCCCCATTCGGGTTTCGCCACGTGCCCCTCCTCAGATAACACCAATAAATCCGAAACCGCTTTGCCACGATCCGACCGGCCTGTCAAAACCAAAATTTTCCAATCGGCCCGCGCTGTTAACCGGCGGGGTATGTGTGGTAAGCACGGCGGCGTGCGGCGGCGACGATCAGCCGCGGAAAGGATGTCATGACAGCGCTTGTTTCCGAACCGGTTGAGCGGCTGGCTGGCGACGTAGCGGTCCCGGGCGACAAGTCGATTTCACACCGCGCGCTGATGATCGGGGCTGTGGCGGTGGGCGAAACGGTGATCACCGGCTTGCTGGAGGGCGATGACGTGCGGCGCACGGCGGGCGCGCTGCGCGCCATGGGGGTCGCGTGCGGGCCCCAGGCGGACGGCGCCTGGCATGTCCAGGGATTGGGCGTCGGCGGATTCCGCGACCCCGATGATGTGCTCGACATGGGCAATTCCGGCACCGGCGCCAGACTGTTGATGGGATTGGTCGCGACCCAGCCGATCAGCGCCCATTTTACCGGCGACGCCTCACTGCGCGGCCGGCCGATGGGCCGCATCTCGGAACCCGTGATCCGGATGGGCGCGCGGGTGATCGCGCGCGAAGGCGGGCGCATGCCGCTGGTGGTGATCGGCGCCCGCGACGCGCTGCCGATTTCCTACGCGCTGCCGGTCGCCTCGGCGCAGGTCAAATCGGCGGTGCTGCTGGCCGGGCTCAACGCGCCGGGTACGACCCGGGTGATCGAACCGCGACCGAGCCGTGATCATACCGAACTCATGCTACGTCATTTCGGTGCCGAAATTACCGTCGAGCCGGCCGACGATGGCGGCCGCGTGATCACGCTGACCGGCCAGCCCGAACTCACCGCGCGCCCGGTCACGGTGCCGGGCGACCCGTCATCGGCGGCCTTTCCGGCGGTCGCCGCCCTGATCGCCGGGGGCGGGGGGGGGGGGGGGGACGCCGTTGCCATCCCCAATGTCGGACTCAACCCGCTGCGCGCCGGGCTGTATGAAACGTTGGTGGAGATGGGGGCCGATATTACCATTACCAACCGCCGCGCCCAGGCCGGTGAACCGGTCGGCGACCTCAATATCCGCGCGAGCCGGCTCAGGGGCATCACCGTGCCGGCGGCGCGCGCGCCGGCGATGATCGACGAATATCCGATCCTCGCCGTGGCCGCCGCCTGCGCCGAGGGTGAAACACGCATGTGCGGGCTGGCCGAACTCCGGGTCAAGGAAAGCGACCGGCTGGCCGCCATCGCCGACGGGCTGGCGGCCTGCGGCGTCGGCGTAGAAATCGATGGCGACGACCTGATCGTCCAGGGCGCCGGCGGCGCGCCGCCCGGCGGCGGGCGCATCGAAGCCCGCATGGACCATCGTATCGCGATGGCCTTCCTGGTGCTGGGCATTGCCGCCCGCGCGCCCGTCACGGTCGATGACGCCAGCCACATCGCGACCAGCTTCCCCGGCTTTGTCGAGCTTATGGGGCGTATCGGCGCCCGGATCAGTCCCGCAAATGGCGGCTGAGTCATCCGCGCCGCCAGTGGTGGTGATCGCCGTCGATGGCGCGGCGGCGAGCGGCAAGGGTACGCTCGCCCGCTGGCTGGCCCGGCATTTTGGCTACGCCCACCTGGATACCGGGCTTCTGTACCGCGCGACCGGGCTGGCCCTGATCCGCGCCGGTAAATCGCCGGACGATGAAACGGCGGCGATCGAGGCCGCGGGGGGGCTTGATCCCAGCGCGCTGGACGATGCGGCATTGCGCGGTGAAGAAGTGGCGGCGGCGGCCAGCACGGTCGCGGCGATCCCGGGTGTCCGCGCCGCCCTGCTCGGCTTCCAGCGCCGCTTCGCCGCGGCTCCGCCGGGCGGAAAGCCTGGCGCCGTGCTGGATGGCCGCGATATCGGCACCGTGATCTGCCCCGATGCCACGCACAAGATCTTCGTCGAAGCCTCGATCGAGGTGCGCGCCGCCCGGCGGGTTAAAGAGTTGCGGGAAAGCGGCGCAGACGCTATACATGCGCGCGTTCTGCGGGATATGAAGGCGCGCGATGCCAGAGACCGGCATCGCAGTGTTGCGCCGTTGACCAAGGCAAGTGACGCTTTCCTGCTGGACACGACTGAGTTAGACGCGGATGGGGTTTTCGCCGCCGCCCTTGACTTCATCATGTCACGGACACCGTCCGGGGTATGAGGAACGGGAGGCAGGATGCCGTCATTCCGCATTGGACCAACCAAACGGTCCCGCGATTAAGACAAGATGTACGGGTTAAGACACGTACGTTGGCGGACGCGGGACCCGAACATGATTGAAAAGGCGAATACGGCGCATGGCGACTGAAACAATTAACCCCGAGAACGACGCCGCGATATCTGACGATAGTTTCGCGGCCATGCTGGACGAGACCTTCGGCGACGGCAAACTCAGCGAAGGCTCCGTGGTCAAGGGAACGGTAATTGGCATCGAAAACGATTCCGTTCTCATTGATGTCGGGCTGAAATCCGAAGGACGGATTTCGATAAGAGAATTCAATGGTCCGGGCGAGGAGCCCGGAATCAAGATGGGGGATATCGTCGACGTCTATCTCGAGCGGATGGAGGATCGCAACGGCGAGGCCATGCTGAGCCGCGAAAAGGCGCGCCGCGAAGAAGCCTGGACCATGCTGGAAAAGGCGTTCAACGAAACCGAGCGGGTCACCGGTTCGATCTTTGGCCGGGTCAAGGGCGGCTTCACCGTCGTCCTGTCCGGTGCCGTCGCCTTCATGCCGGGCAGTCAGGTCGATGTGCGCCCGGTGCGTGACATCACCCCGCTGATGGGTACGCCGCAGCCGTTCCAGATTCTGAAGATGGACCGCCGTCGCGGCAACATCGTGGTTTCGCGCCGCGCCGTGCTAGAGGAATCGCGCGCCGAACAGCGGGCCGAGCTTCTCGCCGGTCTGACCGAGGGCCAGGTCATCGAGGGCATGGTCAAGAACCTCACCGATTACGGCGCCTTCGTCGATCTTGGCGGGGTCGACGGGTTGTTGCATGTCACCGATATCGCCTGGCGCCGCATCAACCACCCGAGCGAAGTGCTGTCTGTCGGCCAGACGGTCAACGTGCAGGTTATCCGCTTCAATGCGGAGACCCAGCGCATCAGCCTCGGCATGAAACAGCTTGAAGCCGACCCGTGGGACGGCGTCGAGGCCAAGTATCCGATCGGCGTCAAGTTCACCGGCCGGGTCAGCAACATCACCGACTACGGCGCCTTCGTAGAGTTGGAAGCCGGCGTCGAAGGGCTGGTCCATGTCTCCGAGATGAGCTGGACCAAAAAGAACGTCCATCCCGGCAAGATCATCTCGACCAGCCAGGAAGTCGAGATCATGGTGCTCGACGTTGATCCGCAGAAACGTCGGATCTCGCTCGGCATCAAGCAGTGCCAGGAAAACCCCTGGTCCGACTTCCAGGCAAGCCATCCGTCGGGGACCGAGATCGAGGGCGAGATCAAGAACATTACCGAGTTTGGCCTGTTTGTCGGGCTGGACGGCAACATTGATGGCATGGTCCACCTGTCGGATCTGAGCTGGGACAAGTCCGGCGAAGATGCGGTCAAGGAATTCACCAAGGGCGACACGGTGCGTGCCAAGGTGCTCGACATCGACATGGAAAAGGAACGCGTCAGCCTTGGCATCAAGCAGCTGACGGAAGATCCCTTCGATGCCGCCTCGGGCGATCTGAAGAAGGGCGAAAGCGTTACCTGCACGGTCACCAAGGTGGTCGATAACGGCCTTGAGGTCACCGTGTCGGGCGCGGTGCAGGGCTTCATCCGCCGCGGCGATCTTTCGCGCGAACGCAGCGAGCAGCGGCCCGACCGGTTCGCCGTCGGTGACCGGATGGATGCGTTGATCACCAATATCGACCGCCGCGATCACAAGCTCACGCTGTCCATCAAGGCGCTTGAAACCCGGGATGAAAAGCAGGCGATGGCTGATTTCGGCTCGTCCGATTCGGGTGCCAGCCTGGGCGACATTCTGGGTGCCGCCATGCGCAAGGCCGAGGACTCCGACGAGGACGATGCCGAGCCTGAAGTGGCCGCTTCAGCCGATGAGGCGGAGCCGGAAGCGGAAACCGATGCGCCGGAGCCGGAAGCGGAATCCGATGCGCCGGAGCCGGAAGCGGAATCCGATGCACCGGAGCCGGAAGCGGAAACCGATGCACCAAGCGACGAGGCCGCCGAGCCGGACAAGGACGCCTAGCGCGTCCGGCCGGGCCGCTGGGCAGCGACGCCGTATCGCCTGATGGCGCTTGAGTCAGACTATCTGGTCGACCGACGCCGCCTGAAGCGGCGGCTCGCGCTGTGGCGCGGGCTGGCCGTGGTGATCGCGGTAGCCCTTGTCGTCGTCGCGGTCGAGCGTTTCAAGGGCAGTTCGGTGCGCGGCGGCGACTATATCGCGCGACTGCATATCGACAGCGTTATCTTTAATGATCGCGATCGTATCGAAGCGCTCGACAAGCTGGTCGCCAATAGCCGGGCGCGGGCGCTGATCCTGCGTATCAATTCGCCGGGCGGCACGGTGGTTGGCGGAGAGGCGCTATATCGTGCGCTGCGCAAGGTCGCCGACAAAAAACCGGTGGTCGCGGTGATGGATGGGATCGCGACCTCCGGCGGCTACATGGCCGCGATCGCGGCGGGCCGCATCTTCGCCCACCAGGCGTCCATCACGGGCTCGATCGGCGTGCTTTTTCAGACCGCCGAGATCACCGAACTGCTGGAGATGATCGGGGTTTCCGTCGCCACCATCAAGAGCGGGCCGCTCAAGGCCGAACCCTCGCCCATCACCAAGCTGACGCCGGAAGCAATCCGCGCCACCCAGGCGCTGGTCGATGACATGTTTGCGATGTTCGTCGATATGGTAGCTGATCGGCGCAAGATGGACCGCGGCCGCGTGCTCAAGCTGGCCGATGGGCGGGTATATACCGGTCGCATGGCGGTGGCCAACGGACTGGTTGATGCCATCGGTGGCGAGCCCGAAGCACTGGAATGGCTGCGAATGGAAAAGAAAATCGATCAGGGACTCCCGGTGCGCGATTTACGAATTCACCGCGATGTTAAAGCTTGGTTCGACCGGTTGACCGGGCTGGCGCGAAAAACGGTTCTTTCTGAAAGGCTTACACTTGACGGGCTGGTCTCCGTCTGGCACCCTCGGATCAACTAGCGGTTTCGGACCCGAAGGATGCTAAATCCCGAGGGTTCAGAGAGGGAGTCGCATAACAATGACCAAATCAGAACTGATCGCGCGCATCGCGGAACGCAACCCGCATTTATTCCAACGCGACGTTGAGCGCATCGTATCGACCATCTTTGACGAAATTGGCGGCGCGCTGTCGCGTGGCGACCGGGTTGAGTTGCGCGGCTTCGGCGCCTTCTCCGTCAAGAACCGTGACGCGCGGACCGGCCGCAACCCGCGAACCGGCGAAACCGTCTATGTCGCCCGCAAGTCGGTGCCCTTTTTCAAGGTCGGTAAGGACCTGCGGCTGCGGCTGAACCAGCCTCAGTCCTGAGCCGCCGCCGCCGGTGGCGACGCAAGTGAAGTTCATCGTTAAATTCCTGCTCTTAGCCGTCATTTTGCTGGTGGCGGTATTTGCCGTTGCCAATCGCGATACGATCACCATCAGCTTCTCGCCCTTGCCGTTCGATTTGGCGATGCC